>JANPKX010000001.1:0-3766 GCA_031426235.1 Alphaproteobacteria bacterium
CTGCGCCCGGCGGTGTGGTCGGACGGCGCACCGGTGACGGCCGATGATTTCGTGTTCTCACTCCGGCGGATCCTGAAGCCGGAGACCGCGGCTGAGTACGCCTCGCTGCTCTATCCGTTAAAGGGCGCCCAGGCGATTGCGGCAGGGAAGGCCGCTCCCGAGACCCTGGGCGTACGGGCGGTTTCGCCCCGTGTGCTGGAGATCCGGCTGGAGCATCCCGCGCCCTACCTGCCGCAGCTGGCCAAGCACCAGACCATGCTGCCGATCCCCAAGCACATGGTCGAACGTTATGGCGACGACTGGTCGAAACCCGAGCGCTACGTCTCCAATGGCCCGTATCGGATCATCAGTTGGCGGCTGGGCGATCGCCTGAAAGCTGTGAAAAACCCGCGGTTCTGGGATGCGGCGAAGGTTTGCGTCGACGAGATCTCCTACTACCCAACCACCGACAACATCTCGGCCGAGCGGCAGGTCGCCCGGGGCGAGCTGGACATCAACAACGACATCCAATCCAACCGCATCGCCTATCTGCGCGAGACGATGCCCGGCTATGTGCGCACCCATACCTATCTCGGCGTCGCCTACCTAGCTTTCAACAGCAAGGTGCCCGCACTGAAGGACAGGCGCGTGCGCCAGGCGTTGTCGATGGCGATCGACCGCGAGTTCATCACCGGCAAGCTGATGCGCGGCGGGCAAAGCCCCGCCTACACCTTCGTGCCGCCGGGCGTCGCGGGCTACACGCCGGCTGCGCCGCCGGAGTGGTCCAAGTGGACCTATACGCAGCGCCAATCCGAGGCGCGGCGCTTGCTGGCCGCCGCCGGATACCGGCCGGACAATCCGCTGAAGATCGAGATCAAGCACCGAAACTCGGCGGACCCTTCGCTGATCATGCCCGCGATTCAGGCCGACTGGCGGGCGATCGGTGTGGAGGCAAGCCTGGCCCAGAACGAGGTGCAGATCGCCTATGCGTCCTATCGAGCCCGCGACTTCCAGATCGCCGACGCCGCCTGGGTGGCCGACTACGACGACGCCATGAGCTTTCTCTACCTGATGAATTCCACCACCGGCGCGCAGAACTACGGGGACTACAAGAGCCCGGTGTTCGACGCCCTGCTGGCCAAGGCGGACAAGGAGCCCGACGCCGGCGTCCGAGCCAAGGTGCTGGCCGGGGCCGAACGGGTCATGCTGGACGACCTCTCGGTGGCGCCGATCTTCTTCTATGTGAACAAGAACTTGGTGAACCCGCGGGTCACCGGCTGGGTCGATAACCTCGGCGACAATCATCCGGCGATGTACCTGTGCGTGCGGCCCGCGGCTGCGGCGCCGGGCGTCAAATCCGCCCCGTGACGCGAGCTTCGTTGACATCGGCGGGAGCGGGTGGAAGTTTCGCGCCGTCCGGCCCCGCCAGCGGCTCAAAGTAGAAGGCTTCCCCGCGCCCATGCTGCGCTACATCGGCCGTCGCCTGCTGGTCGCCATCCCCACCCTCTTCCTGGTGATCACCGCCGCCTTCTTCATGATGCGCGCCGCGCCCGGAAGCCCGTTCGACAGCGACCGCAAGCTCTCGCCCGAGATCGAGGCGAACGTGCTGGCCAAGTTCGGAATGGATAAGCCGCTGGGCGCCCAGTACGCCGACTATCTGGTGGGTGTGGCCAAAGGCGACCTGGGACCCTCACTCAAGTACCAGGACAAGTCGGTCCTCGACATTCTGAAGGAGAACTACCCTGTCTCGCTGAAGCTGGGGCTGTCGGCGATCGCGCTGGGCGCCCTGGTCGGGGTCAGCCTGGGGGTGATGGCGGCGCTGCGCCAGAACCAGTTGACCGACAATGCCGTGATGACGGTGGCGGTGCTGGGGGTCTGTATTCCCACCTTTGTGACCGCGCCGCTGCTGGTGTTGGGGATCGCCTCCAAACTGGGGTGGCTGCCTACGGCAGGGTGGAATGACGGGGCCCTGGCCAACATGGTGCTGCCGGTCACAGTGCTGGCGCTGCCGCAGATCGCCATCATCTCGCGCCTGACCCGCGCGGGGATGATCGAGGTGCTGCACTCCAACTACATCCGCACCGCGCGGGCCAAGGGCCTGCCGGAACGCCTGATCGTCGGCAAGCATGCTCTGCGCGCGGCGATCCTGCCGCTGGTCAGCTACCTGGGACCGGCCTGCGCCGGCCTGATCACTGGCTCGCTCGTGGTGGAACGGATCTTCAACCTGCCGGGCCTTGGCAAGTTCTTCGTCGTGAGTGCGTTGCAGCGCGACTACACGGTGGTGATGGGCATGGTGATCATTTATGCGGCGCTGATCGTGGTGCTGAACCTGGTGGCCGACCTGCTGTACGCCGTGCTGGACCCCCGGATTCGCCTCGCATGACCCTGGCCAGCCCCCACGTCCAGACGATGGAACGCGCCGCGCTAAAGGGCCGCAGCCTGTGGGATGACGCGCTGCGCCGCCTGCTGCGCAACCGCGGCGCGGTGACCGGCATGATCGTCCTGGCTCTCCTGGTGCTGGCGGCCGTGGTGGGACCCTGGCTAAGCCCCTACACCTACGATCAGATCAACAAGTCGGACGTCTGGGTCGCGCCGCTCCAGGCGGGGCACCTGCTGGGCACCGACGCCCTGGGCCGAGACCTGCTAACCCGCCTGCTGGTCGGCCTCAGGGTCTCGCTGGCGATCGGACTGGTTGCGACCCTCGTCTCGCTGGTGATCGGCGTCGCCTGGGGGGCGGTGGCCGGTTACGTCGGCGGCAAGGTCGACGAGACCATGATGCGGATCGTCGACGTGCTGTATTCGCTGCCGTTCATCTTCTTCGTGATCCTGCTGATGGTCACCTTCGGTTCGAACCTGGTGCTGATCTTCGTGGCCATCGGCGCCGTGGAGTGGCTGACCATGAGCCGGATCGTCCGCGGCCAGACCCTCACGCTGAAGTCCAAGGAGTTCATCGAAGCGGCGCGAGCCGCAGGCTTGGGGCGCGGGGCCATTATAGCGCGGCACATCGTGCCCAACCTGCTGGGGCCGGTGGTGGTCTATGTCACCCTGACGATCCCGGCCGTGATCCTGGCGGAAAGCTTCCTCAGCTTCCTTGGCCTGGGGGTGCAGCCGCCGATGGCCTCGCTGGGCACGCTGATCGCCGGCGGCGCGCAGGACATGGAGCTGGCGCCCTGGCTGCTGATCTTCCCGTCCCTGACCATGGTCCTGACCCTGATGAGCTTCAACTTCATCGGCGACGGCCTGCGCGACGCGATCGATCCGAAGGACCGCTAGCAAACCGGAAATTCGAACAATTGTTCGTTTCGACTTGCCTCTCGCCCCGGAAAGGTCCGACCTTGCGAGCAATCAAAAAGCACGCAGCGGAGGACGCCCCATGGCCATCGATTTCGACATCCCCGAAGACGCCAAGGCGATCCGCCTGAAGGTCCGCCAATGGGTCGAGGACGAATGCATCCCCGCCGAGAAGAGGCTGAAGGATAAGGCGAGCTTCAAGACCGTGCTGGACGAGCTACGGGTCAAGGCGCGAGCCGCCGGCCTTTGGCTTCCCTTCATCCCCAAGGAGTATGGCGGCATGGGCCTGGGCCCGCTGGCCAACGCCCTGGTGCAGATGGAGCTGGGACGCAGTCACCTGGGCGCGCTGTCGATGAACAGCCAGGGCCCGGACGACGCCACGATGTTGACCCTGCTGGCGCACGGCACCGAGTACCAGAAGGAGAAGTTCCTGAAGCCGCTCCTGAACGGTGACAAGCGCGTCTGCTTCTCGATGACCGAGAAGGCGTCCGGCGCG
>JANPKX010000002.1:0-5674 GCA_031426235.1 Alphaproteobacteria bacterium
GAGGGGGGCGCATCGCCCACCCCCGCACTGGACGTGCGCGCGGCGCTGCCGTATCGGCGGCGGCGACCCCCGCAGCCGGCGAGCCATGACGTCCTTTCGCGCAACCCTCGCCCAATTCCTCGCGATCCTGCGCCGGTGGCCGGTCATCCACTGGCCCGTCCATCAGGCGGCGCTGCTGATCATCCGGACGCCGTGGGGCGAGCGCTTCGTGCGCCAAGTGCTGTCCGATTCTAGCCAGTCCGACGCCGAGTACCGGCAATGGGCCGCGCAATACGATACCCTCACCGACGACGACCGCGCCGCGATCCGGGCGCACATCGGGCGGATGGCCGACCCGCCACTGATCTCGGTCGTGATGCCGGCCTACGCGACGCCCGAGCCTCTGATCCGCGCCGCGATCGGCTCCGTCCAGGCCCAGCTCTATCCCCATTGGGAACTCTGCATCGCCGACGACGGCTCGCCGGGCGAGGCCCTCTGGACCCTGCTGCAGGACGAGGCCCGCCGCGATCCGCGCATCCGCATCGTCCGCCGCCCGATCAACGGCCACATCGCTGCGGCCACCAACAGCGCCCTGGACCTCGCCGCCGGCGCGTTCGTGGCCTTCCTCGACCACGATGACCTCCTGAGCGAGCACGCCCTCTATCATGTGGCCGCCCACGTTCAGGCCCATCCCGACCACGACCTGATCTATTCCGACGAAGACAAGATCGACGACGAGGGCGCCCGCTCACAGCCCTATTTCAAGACCGCCTGGAACGGCGAGTTGATGCTGGGCCAGAACATGGTCAATCACCTGGCCGTCTATCGGCGCAACCTGCTGACCCGCCTGGGCGGCGTGCGCGAAGGCTACGACGGCGCCCAGGACCATGACCTCGTGCTGCGCGCCGCGGAGGCGGTCGGACCCGCGCGGATCGGGCACATCCCCTGGATCCTCTACCACTGGCGCTGGCGGGGGCGGCAGGGCTCGTTCTCGCGCCGATGGATGGCGACATGCGCGGCCGCAGCCCGCCGGGCTGTGCAGGATCATCTGGAGCGCGCCGACCAGGCCGGCGCCACAGTCGCGAACCAGCCGGGCGCCGCCCAGTGGCTGCGCGTGCGCCGCCCCGTGCCCACGCCGGCGCCGCACGTCACCGTCATCGTTCCCACCCGCGACCGGATCGACCTCTTCAGCCGCTGCGCCGAGGGCGTGCTGTCGGGCACGGACTATGCGGCGCTGGACCTGCTGATCGTCGACAACGGCAGCGTCGAGCCGCAGAGCCTGGCCCTGTTCGATCGGCTGGCCGGCGACCCGCGCGTCTCGATCCTGCGCGACGACGGGCCGTTCAACTTTTCCCGCCTGATGAACCGGGCGGTGGCGGAAGCCCGCGGTGAAATCATCGTCCTGCTCAACAACGACATCTCGATGCTGCGGGCCGACTGGCTGGCCGAGATGGTCAGCCATGCCGTGCGCCCCAGCGTCGGCGCCGTCGGCGCGCGCCTGCTCTATCCCGACGGCACGGTCCAGCACGGCGGCGTTATCCTGGGCATCGGTGGCGACCGCAAGGTGGCCGGCCACCTGCACGTCGGCGCCGAGGGCGGCCACGCCGGCTATCAGGGGCATCTCGCCCTGACCCGCAACGTCTCGGCCGTCACCGCCGCCTGCCTTGCGATGCGCAGGGCGGTCTATGACGAGGTGGGGGGCATGGACGCCGAGCGGCTGGCCGTGGCCTTCAACGACGTGGACCTGTGCCTCAAGGTCCGCCGCGCCGGCTACGACATCGTCTGGACCCCCTTCGCCGAGCTGATCCACCACGAAAGCGCCAGCCGCGGCTCCGACCTGGCGCCCGAGGCGGCCGCCCGGTTTGAGGGCGAGATCGCCGTCATGCGCGGACGCTGGGGCGACGTCCTCGACAACGACCCGTTCTACGGCCCGATGTTCGATAAGGCCTACGCCAACTACCGGCCGGGGGCGCCGCCGGCGCGGGTGGCGCCGTGGACATTGCGCTGACCGAACGGGTCCGACTCAAGACGATCCCGCGTCGCCGAGGCTGAGCAGCAAGTCGTCGAGCTGCGCGAACTGCTCGGGCATCGCCCCCTCCATCCCTTCGGTCGCCTCATCCAGCGCCGCCGGCGAGGGATAGACCTCATGCAAGACCAGCCGCGTCCCGGCGCCCTCGGCCGCAAAGGTGACGGTGGTGACCGGCGCGTCGGCCTCTTCCTCATTGGTCCAGACGAGGCGCGAGGGCGGCGCGACCTCAAGGTACCGGCCGAAGAAGACCATCGACTGGGAGGGGTCGGCCCCGAACTCGAGCCTGTAACGGCCGCCGACCCGCACATCCATCTCGCAGGACAGGATGGGTACGCCCGACGACCTGGGCGCCCACCAGCGCATGAACAGCTCCGGCCGGGTCCAGGCCGCGAAGACGAGGGACGGCGGGGCGTCGAACACCCGCGTGACCACCAGGTCGCGGTCGGAGGTCCGCTTCACCCGCGTGCGCGGATCGTCGCTAGTGGTCTTGCCCATGGCCTTCGTTCCCCCTGTTCAGATCCGCGACGACGCCGTCCAAGGCGTCGAGCCGCGCGTGCCACAGCTGGCGGCGGCGCTCGATCCAGGCCGCGGCCGCATCAAGGCCTGCGCGATCCAGGCGGCAGGTCCGCACCCGCCCGACCTTCTGCGTCGTGACCAGCCCTGCATGCTCCAGCACGGCCACATGCTTCCCGATGCCGGTGAGGGTCATGTCGAACGTTTGCGCGAGATCGGTGATCGACGCCTCGGCGCGCCCGAGCCGCTCCAGCATCCCACGCCGCGTCGCGTCCGCCAGCGCGGCGAACGCGGTGTCGACCGCAATGTCGAGATACTGAACCATTTGGTTCAGTATCTACGGCGTGAAGACGTGGTGCGCAAGGGCTGGGTGGCGCCCCTAGCTCCGGTAATCCCCGTTGATCTCCACGTAGCGCTTGGTCAGGTCGCAGGTCCACATGGTGGAGCTCGCCCGGCCCATGCCAACGTCTACGGCCACCTCGAGCTCGGCGTTCTTCATGTAGGCGCTCATCTTGGCCTCGTCGTAGGTGGGCGAGATGAGGCCGTCCTGGGCGGCCCAGTGCGGGCCGAACCGCACGCTCATGCTGTCGCGGTCCACCGGCTCGTCGGCGCGGCCCACGGCCATCACGATGCGGCCCCAGTTGGCGTCCTCGCCGGCGAAGGCGGTCTTGACCAGCGGACTCTCGCAGATGGTGCGGGCGATCTTGCGGGCCGAGGCGGCGCTCTCGGCGCCCGTCACCGTGACCTTGATGAACTTGTTGGCCCCCTCGCCGTCGCGCACCAGCTGGTGGGCCAGGTTCAGCAGCACCTGCTCCAGCTTGTCGCGGAAATCGGCCAGGCGCCGGTCGCCGGCTCGACTGATGCGCGGGGCGCCCGACTGGCCCGTCGCGAACAACAGCAGGGTGTCGTTGGTGGAGCGGTCGCCGTCCACCGTCACCGCGTTGAAGGTGTTGCGGGTGTAGAGGTTCACCAGGTTCTGCAACGCCCCCGGTGCGATCGCAGCATCGGTGACCACGAAGGCCAGCATGGTCGCCATGTCCGGCGCGATCATGCCTGAGCCCTTGCAGATGCCGCCGATCCGCACGGCCACGCCGTCGACCTGGGCCTCCGCGAAGGCGCCCTTGGGAAAGGTGTCGGTGGTCATGATCGCGCGCGCCGCGCCGGCCCAGCCGTCGGGGTCCAGCCGCGACTCCATCTCGGGCAGGCGCGCCGTGATCCGGCCGTCGTCCAGCAGGACGCCGATCACCCCGGTGGAGGCGGCCATCACGTCGCGCTGGCGGCAGTCGAAGCGCTTGGCGACGGCGGACGCGACCCGGCGGACCGCGTCGGCGCCCGGGCGACCCGTGAAGGAATTGGCGCAGCCGGCATTGACCACCAGCGCCCGGACGCCCTCGCCCTTGGTCGCCTCGAGGTGGCGCTTGCACCAGTCGACCGGGGCCGACCCCACCCCGTGGCGGGTGAAAACGCCGGCGCAGCTCGCGCCCTCCGGGAAGGCCATCACCAGCAGGTCGTCGCGCTCATGCTTGTAAAAGCCCGCGCGGCCAGTCGCCAGGCTCACGCCTGCGATCGGCGGCATGCTCGGGAATGGCACGGCCAGCGGTGAGACGGGCATGGACGCCTTGTCCACCTTGACCGCACCGCCCACCGTAGGCTCCGCGTCGAACGCCCGGGCGGACTTGTCGGCCCGACGCAGAGCCGCGCGCTTCAAGGCGCTGGTCAGGGGATCGAGCGCGCGTTCCAGGGTCTGGCCGACCACCTCCACGGGCTTTGCGGCGCCCGGCGTCGCGGCCTTTGGCTTGCGGCTCATCGTGCAGCTCCCTTGGTGGGTGGAACGGGGGCGGGGGAAACAGGCGCAGCGGGCGGCGCGTCCGCCGGGGGCGTGGCCTTGGGTGCTGCGGCGTCGACCTTCAGCAGGGTCTCGACCTTGGCCTTGGCGCGTAGGCGCTCCAGCAGGTCGCGAATGCGGTCATAGGTCAGAAACCGCACGATCTGGGGCCGCGCGGCCTCCAGGGCGACCGGCTGCTCGTCGCGCACATCCTCCACCTTGATCAGCGCGAATCCCCCCTCAACCAGGATCGGCCCGACAATCTGGCCGGCCCGGGCGCCCTTGAGCGCGGCGTCATAGGCCTCGGGCATGATGTCGGTAGTGAAGTAGCCCAGGTCGCCGCCGTTGAAGCGGGTCGCCGTATCGCGCGAGCGCTCCATGGCCAGGGCTTCGAAGGAGGCGCCGGCCACGACAAGCTTGCGGACTGCCTCGGCCTCGGCGGGCGTCGCCAGGACGATGCGACGGGCGCGGATCTCCTGTGAGCGGCGCGCCAGCTTCTGTTGTTCTTCGTAGAGGCCGCGGATGTTGTCCTCCGTGACCGCCTCCCCGACGGTGCTGTCGATCAGCAGATCGCCCATGACGCGGTCCCGCGCCGCGGCCAGCTTGCGCTGGGCCGCCGGATCTTTGTCCAGCTTGCGACGGGCCGCCTCCGCCGCCAGCAGCCGCTGATCGATCACCTCATCCAGCATCTGGCGGAAGGTGTCGGAGGCGGCGTCCAGCGGCTCGCCCTCGCCGATCAGGCCCTGGGCCACCGCCTCGCGCTTGACGTCCGAGACCCAGACCGTCGCGCCGTCCACCTTGGCCACCGCCTGATCGCCTCGTTCCGGCGCGCCGTCAGGACCAGCGCCCTTGCCGCAACCGGCCGCAGCGAGCGCGAGCGCCAGGGCGAGACCGAGATTGCGGAGCGTCCGGGCGGCCGACATTTATGGAAGGATCCGTATGGGCGGGAGGCGTGCCTCCCTAGCCATTTGCGCTCAGGGATGCAAAGGTTGCACCCGACTTTAAGCGGGCCCAGAGAGGGCCGCTGAACACACACGTTGGGAGGATACCTGAAAATGCGCGAAGCCGTTGTCGTTTCCTATGCCCGTACCGGTCTGGCCAAGTCGGCCCGGGGCGGCTTCAACATGACGCCGACCGTCTCCATGGCCGCCCATGCGGTGAAGCACGCCGTCGAGCGCTCGGGCATCGACCCGTCCGACATCGAGGACGTCTACATGGGCAATTGCGCCCACGGCGCCGGCAATGTGGGACGCCAGGCCGCGCTGCTGGCCGGCCTACCGATCACCACGTCGGGCGTGACCGTCAACCGCTTCTGCTCGTCCGGCCTT
>JANPKX010000003.1:0-12958 GCA_031426235.1 Alphaproteobacteria bacterium
CCTCCGCCTGGATCACCCTCGTAAGCGTCGCTGTCGCGTTTGGGATCTACTTCGGGTCCATCGCGACCGGTGCGGTCAGTGCGCGCGGCCTGGACACCCTGCACCAGCTGTTGCTCTGCGTGGGTGTGCTGGTCGTCCTCCAGATCGGGTCGCACGTCATCGCGACCGCCTTGGCGCCCTCCGAGAGCCGGGGTCCCCGCGACGAGCGCGAGCGGCTCATCGCCTGGCGCGCCCGCAGCCTCGGATACCACGTGCTCATCGTCGGCGTTCTGGCGCTGGGCGCGCCTGCCCACTTCGGCCATCCGCCGGTCGACCTGCTCAACTTCGCCCTGCTCGTGGTCGTGGTCGCCGAAATGGTGGTGGCGGCCTCTCAGATCATCCAGTTCCGGCGCGGCGGCTGAGCCGGCCCGTGCCGCCCATCGTCAACCACATCCGCCGGCTGCGTTTCGAGCGGGGCGAGATGACGCAAACCCAGCTCGCCCACGCCATCGGCATGACCCGACAGACCGTCGCGGCGATCGAAGCCGGGAAATACGCCCCCTCGCTGGAGGCCGCCTTCCGCATCGCCCAGGTGTTCGGTGTCGGCGTGGAGGCCGTGTTCCAGTGGTCGGAAGGGGGCGTGGAATGACCAAGTCTCTGCAAGGCGAACGCGGGTTCAGTTGGATTTCTATGCAAGAGTCCTCGCGCCGCACCGCGATCCCTGCATCCGCGCCATAGCGAAATCGGTGCGCACACCGAATATTGGGAATCCGGCTGGCCGCCCGCTAAGGTGATCTTCGCCATGGCCGCTGCGCAGACCGTCGAGATCCTCCTACGTGGAGTCGCCATCGGCGCGCTGGCGTGCTGGGCGGTGGGACTCACCGTCGGGCGCGGGCGCTCAGCGCTACGCTTGACCGGCGCGCTCTTCTGCCTCAGCGCGATCGGCTACGCGTTCAACGAGTATCCGACCCTGCGCGCGGTTATCGGGGTTCTGACCTACCCGCTGTGGCTCCTTTCGGTGGCGGCGGTGGGCTATTTCTGGCTCTTCGCCGTGACGCTGTTCGAGGATCGCCGGCTGACAGCGGCCGCCATGGCGCCGCCGCTCCTGCTGACGCTGATCGGTCTCTCGGCCTATGCTGGCCCGGAAGGGTTCTGGTCCTATCTCTGGATTTCGCACCATCTGCTCGAGATTGGCTTGGCGGCGCACGTCCTCCTGGTCGTGATGCGATCTTGGCGCGGTGATCTCGTCGAATTGCGGAGACGCCTTCGAGGCCCGTTCATGGCGGCCGCGACCTTGTTTGCGATGACGCTGGCAGGGCTTCAGATCACCGCCATTCTGCGTCCTGACGCGCCTCAACCAAGCCTCGCAGTTGCCTGGGCTCTGGCCGGGCTCTGCATTGCGGGCGCGTCGGTGTTTCTGCAGGCTCGCACGGGGCTCTTCGGGGCCGCCGCCCGGGATGCCGCGAACGTCGCCTTGACGTCTGATCCCCTTGAACAGGCCGCGCTGGTCCGACTTGGCCGACTGATGACGCAGGAGGCGCTTTGGCGGCGGGAACGTCTCACGATTGCAGACCTCGCCGAAGCCGTGGGCGTCGGCGAGCATCGACTGCGGCGGCTCATAAACGATCACCTCGGCCATCGGAACTTCTCGGCGTTCGTGAACGAACACCGGGTCATGGCCGCCAAGGCGGCCCTGGATGACCCGGCAAACGCCCGGCGCACGGTCGCGGCGATCGCCTTTGATCTGGGGTTCGGATCCCTCGGACCTTTCAATCGGGCCTTCCGCGAAGCCACGGGTCTCACCCCGACGGCGTACCGTCGACGGCTCGACGCTGAAATCGCGATGAATCCTGAAAAAGCTGGTCGAATCCGAAATCGGGCAGGCTCGCCGGAGTTCGGCGAGATGTGATGGCGGCTTGGCGGCAGTCTGGGGTCTCAACCCAGGAGCCTCACAATGGAACGCCACCCGCCTATTCCCCTTGCCGTCGCCAAAGGGCCCTCGTCCGGTCGGATCGGGGACGCCCGATGAGCCCGGTCGGCGCAATCCTGGCCGCGACGGTGGCCTTGGCCACCCCGGCCGGGTCACCTCTGGTTGGAACCTGGGCCTCGCCTGGCGACCTCAGCGCAGCGCGGATCGGCCCCTGCGTTCGCGACAGCGGCGAACTCTGCGCGGTAGTGGTGCGCGAGACGGTTGCCAAAGGCGAGCTGCCGACCCTCGGACAGGTGATCCTGCACGGCCTCCGCCCCGACGGCCCCGGGCGATGGAAGGGTGTCTACATCATGGGCCGTCAGACATTGCCCGCCACGGTGCGTCTGCGCCGGCCGGGCGTGGCCGAGATGACGGTGTGTCGATGGCCTCTTTGCCGTACGGTGGCCTACCGCCGTGTCGACTCCTGAGATGCCGCGTCTCGTCGGATCAACCTGGCTTATTGGCGGCGCGACGCTGGTGTTGGTCGCGGGGCTGGCGTGGGTCGGAGTCTCGGCGCTTCAGTATCGCCGCCCCCAGGATAGCCTGCGGTTCGATCCCGCCCTTGTCGCGAAAGTCGAGGACGATCTCGCCTGGCCAACGGTCGGAGGCGATCCGGGCCACTCGCGTTTCTCGGCCATACGGCAGCTGACCCCGCGCAATGTGGGTCGCCTGGAACAGGCGTGGACCTATTCGACCCGCGAGGCTGTGCGCCATCGTGGCGACCTGAAGCGGTCCAAGTTCCAGGCGACGCCAATCGTGGCCGCCGGCGCCTTGGTGTTCTGCACGCCCTTCAATCGGGTCGTCGCGCTCGACCCGGCGACCGGCGCCGAGCGGTGGACGTTTGATCCGAAGCTGGATGTCGCCGTGCGGCCGTTCAACGATTTTAATTGCCGGGGGGTGGCGCGATGGCAGGACCCCGATCCGCGCCGCCGCCATGAACCGTGCTGGGAGCGGATACTCACCGCCACCAATGATCGGCGCCTGATCGCCCTGGACGCCGCCTCGGGTCGCCGGTGTGCGGCTTTCGGGCACAACGGCGAACTCAAGGTCATTGACGATCGCGAGCAGAACGAACCCGGCGAAGTGCAGATCGTCGCCGCACCCGCCATCGTCGGCGACACCGTCGTGGTCGGCTCCAGCGTCGCCGACAACCAGTATGCGGCCGCGGCCAGCGGTGCGGTTCGCGCGTTCGACGCGAGGACCGGCGCGCCGTTGTGGCGGTTCGATCCCGTCGCAGCGCCGGATCGACGCACCGGCGGCGGCAATGTCTGGAGTTCGATCAGCACCGACCCGGCACGCGGCCTGGTTTTTCTGCCGACCAGCAGTCCGTCGCCGGATTTCTTTGGCGGTGGCCGCGCGCCGGATAGTCCGTTCACCAATGCCATCGTGGCGCTCGACGCCCGTTCAGGAAAGCGCGTCTGGTCGTTCCAGACCGTGCGCCACGATCTCTGGGACTATGATGTTCCGGCGGCGCCGACGCTGTTTGCGCTCCGGCGTTCCGGCGTGGATATTCCGGCGATGGCCTTCGCGACCAAGGCCGGATTTCTGTTCGTGCTCGACCGCCGGACCGGCAAGCCGCTGTTCGAGGTGAACGAGCGCAGGGTCCCGGAGTCCGACGTTCCGGGCGAGCGCGCTTCGCCCACGCAGCCCTTTTCGAGCCTGCCGGCCATCGCACCGCAGCGTAGCGGGCCGGATGACGCCTTCGGGGTCCTGGGATTCGACAAGGCCGACTGCCGCCGGCGACTTGCGGCGTTCCGCAACGAAGGCCTGTTCACGCCGCCGTCGCTGCGTGGAACGGTTCTGACGCCGACCACCGGCGGGGGCGCGAACTGGGGCGGGGTGACGCTCGATCCTCGCAACGGACGACTGTTCGTCAATACAAGTCGGGCCGCGGAGGTCATCCGCCTGGCGCCCCGCGTCCAAGCTCCCGTTGGCTCGGGTGGTCACGCGGGCGGCGGTCAGCCACAGCGAGGCGCTCCGTACGGCGCCACCCGTCAGGTGCTGCTTTCGCCGCTGGGACTGCCCTGCACCCGCCCGCCCTGGGGTGCGCTCACGGCTGTGGACCTCTCGACCGGACGCATCGCCTGGGAGACGCCCCTGGGCACAACCTCGTCGCTCGCGCCCTTCGGCATCGCGTTGAATTGGGGCACGCCGAACCTGGGTGGCTCGATCGCCACGGCGGGAGGACTGCTGTTCATCGGCGCAGCGATGGATGACCGCCTGCGCGCCTATGATACCGCCACCGGCCGCCTGCTGTGGTCCGCCGATCTGCCCGCTGGCGGCCAGGCCACCCCCATGACCTATGCGGTGGGCGGCCGCCAGTTCGTGGTGATCGCAGCGGGCGGCCACTCGATCCTGGACACGCGCCGGGGCGACCAGATCGTGGCTTTCGCCCTTCCAAGACGCTTCTTGGCGAACTGAATGCTGAAGACGGGGGCCCCGCCCCGCATGGGGCCGTCCGCCTACGCGCTGACCAGGTTCTTTTCCCGTGCCGCCGCCTGCATCGACTTCTGCAGCTTCTCGAACGCCCGCACCTCGATCTGGCGGACCCGCTCGCGGCTGACGCCGTACTGGCCGGCCAGGTCTTCCAGGGTGGTGGGGTCGTCCTTTAGACGCCGCTCGGTCAGGATGTGGCGCTCGCGGTCCGTCAGCTCGGTCATGGCGGCTTCCAGCAGGCTCATCCGCAGGCGGGTTTCCTGGCTGTCGGCGACGACGCTTTCCTGGCTGGGCGTATCGGTGTCGACCAGCCAGTCCTGCCACTCGCTCTCGCCGTCGGCGCGCATGGGGGCGTTAAGGCTGGCGTCGCCGCCGGCCAGCCGCCGGTTCATCGAGATGACCTCGTCGTCCAGCACGCCCAGCTTGGTGGCGATCAGGCTGACCTGGTCGGGCCGCAGGTCGCCGTCCTGGAACGCCTCGATCTGCGACTTGGCCTTGCGCAGGTTGAAGAACAGCTTCTTCTGCGCCGCCGTGGTGCCCATCTTCACAAGGCTCCACGAGCGCAGGATGTATTCCTGGATCGAGGCGCGGATCCACCACATGGCGTAGGTGGCCAGGCGGAAGCCCTTGTCGGGGTCGAACTTCTTGACCGCCTGCATCAGGCCGACGTTGCCCTCGGAGATGACCTCGCCGATCGGCAGGCCATAGCCGCGGTAGCCCATGGCGATCTTGGCCACGAGGCGCAGGTGGCTGGTCACCATCTGGTGGGCGGCTTCGGTGTCGCCATGCTCCTGCCAGCGCTTGGCCAGCATGAACTCCTGGTCCTTGGCCAGCATCGGGAACTTGCGGATTTCCGACAGATACCGGCTGAGCCCGCCTTCCGGCGACATCACGGTGACAGCGTTGACGGCCATTATAGTCCCCTTGTCTTCGGGGACTTTCGAACCGGCGGCGCGGCGCCTGTCCGGTGCGCGCGGCGGCCCCCGCCCCCTCTGAACCCCTAGATAGGCACGGGGTTGCGGCAGCGGTAGGGCCGGTGGGAGGACCAGCTCGAAAGTCCGACTTCTCTGGTCGGTTTTCTAGGCGTCGAGCATGGCGCCTTCAAGGCAGCCTTTCTCATGGGTTCGATAGGCGGTCTCTATGGCGGCGTCCGGTCGCGCCTATCGAAAGTCCACATGGATGTGATCGTCGTGCCGGGCCGCATTGCAGCCGGCGAAACGCACTTTGGGGTCGGCGGCAAAGCCGAGCCGTGACTTCAGATGCGGTTCGATGAAGATGCGCCGCACGCGCGGATCCGCGCTCAGGGCGCGGATCAGGCTCGCCGTCCGGTCGTCATCCAGCCGCCATGAGCGAGAGGCCGGCGGATCGGGGCGATCGTGGTGACCCGCGATGCCGACGCACACGCGGTCGGCCTCGCGCCGAGGAGGCTCGAACGCCCCGTAGCCCTCGGCGATGGAGAAGGCGGCCTTTGGCGACCTCGCCAGCGGCCGGCCGCTCCGATCGCGATAGAACAGAGCCAGGTCGACCTGGCGGCCGTCGCCATGGCTGAAGTGCGGCGGCATCGGCCGCACGCCCGACGGCCAGGAGGCTTCCATGTAGCGGATCACGGCGCCGGGATGGTCGCGCGCCACCCGGCTGGCGGCCCCCGTCAGCGCCTGCCGGGCGTCGGGGGTCACGAAGTTCTTCTCGTCTCGACAGTAACGGCTCGCCGCAGGCTGCAGGGCTCCCCCCTCGCACGGTAGGGGGACGAGCCCCGCGGGGTTTACAGGGTCCGAACTCGCCAGCAGCGCCAGCGCGGCGATGACCACGAGCGTCACAGGGCGCCCAGCAGTTGCTCAAGCCTCGCCATATCCTCGGGCAGCGGGCTCTCGAACCGCAGCGTCTCGCCCGTCACCGGATGCACAAAGCCCAGCACCGCCGCGTGCAGCGCCTGCCGCGTCAGGCCCGCCTGCGCCATCGCCGCCTTGACCGGCGCGGCCGGCGCGCCGGCGCCGTAGACGGGATCGCCGAGGCAGGGTGCGCCCCGGCTGGCCAGGTGGACGCGGATCTGGTGGGTGCGGCCCGTCTCCAACCGGCACGAGACCCGCGCGGCCAGGGGCCTGGCCTGCAGCCCGAACACGCGCTCGACGTGATAGTGGGTGATAGCGTGGCGCCCGCCGGACTTGGCCACCGCCATCTTCTTGCGGTCGTTGGGCGAGCGGGCGATGGCGGCCGCGATGGTCCCCTTCCGCGGCGTCAGGCTTCCCCGCGTCAGCGCGACATAGGCCCGCTCGATGTCGTGGGCCGCGAACAGCGCCGACAGCCCCTGGTGGGCGGCGTCGGACGTCGCGGCGACGACGACGCCGGAAGTGTCCTTGTCGATGCGGTGCACGATCCCCGGCCGCGCGACGCCGCCAATGCCCGAGAGACTGTCGCCGCAGTGGGCCAGCAGGCCGTTGACCAGAGTGCCGGTCTCGTTGCCGGGGGCCGGATGCATGGCGATCCCCGGCGGCTTGTCGATGACGATCAGGTGGGCGTCCTCGTAGAGCACGCTCAAGGGCATGGCCTGAGGCAGCGGCGTGGCGGCCACGGGCGGGGGGATGTCCAGCGCGTAGAGCCCCGGCTGAGCGCGGGCCGAGGCGTCGGTCAGCACCGCGCCGTCGCGGCTGACCAGCCCGGCCGCCATCAGGGCTTGGATGCGGCCGCGCGAGAGTTCGGGCAGGGCGTCGGCCAGGGTCTTGTCCAGCCGCCCGCCCGCCTGTTCGGGACCCAGGGTCAACAGCCGCACGGCGCCCCCCGCCTCATCCTCGGCCGACGCGTCCGTCATGTGGACGTGGCGTCTTCCTCATGCCCGGTGATCGAGCCGTCCTTGAACAGGTACTCGGTCAGCTGCTCGTTCACCTCGCCGTCGTTGCGGCGCATCCATTCCAGGACCATGGCGGCGTGCTCGAGTTCCTCGCGGGCATTGTGCAGCAGGATCGCCTTCAGTTCCGGGTCGGCGGTGTCGTCGGCGCGCTGGCGGTACCAGTCGACCGCCTCGAACTCTTCCATCAGCGAGGTGATCGCATAATGCATGTCGAGGGTCTTGCGGCTCAGCTTGTCGCGCGCGACGTGTAGGGCTTCGCTGGACATGTTCGGTCGTACTCCTGTGATATGGCGATGTCATAACGGCGGGTGAAGCCGGGGAGCAACGACCATGTCCATCAATAGACGCCAGGCGCTTAGCCTGATCGGGCTGGGCGCAGCCGCCCCTGCGGCTCAGGCGGCTCAGGCGGCCGGGCAGGCGACAGTCCGGTTTCAGCATGGTGTCGCCTCGGGCGACCCGACCCAGGACCGGGTGCTGCTCTGGACGCGGATTACACCCTCCGCCGCAGCGGGCGAGGTGACCTACGCCTGGACCCTCACGCCGACCGGGGGACGAGGCCAGGCCAAGCGCGGAACCGGGGTCACCGGGCCGCAGCGCGACTACACGGTCAAGGTCGATGTGGGGGGGCTGACGCCCGGGACCGCCTATACCTTCGCCTTCGAGGCGGCCGGCGTGCGATCGCCGACGGGCCGGACGCGCACCCTGCCAGCCGGCGCCACTCGCGACGTGGTCATGGCGGTGGCGAGTTGCTCGCTCTACCCCAACGGCTATTTCAACGCCTACCAGGCGATCGCCGACCTGGAGCGGGTCGACGTGGTCCTGCACCTGGGCGACTACATCTACGAGTACGGCGGCGCCGGAACCTATGGCATGGATTCGGCGGTGGCGGCCCAGCGGCCCCACGATCCCCCGCGGGAAATCCTCAGTCTCGACGACTATCGTCGCCGCCATGCCCAGTACAAGTCCGACCCCGCGCTGCAGGCCGCCCATGCTCGCGCGCCCTGGATCGTCGTCTGGGACGATCACGAGACGGCCAACGACAGCTGGATGACCGGCGCGCAGAACCACCAGCCCGCGACGGAGGGCGACTGGAACGTGCGCAAGGCCGCGGCGCTGAAGGCCTATTTCGAATGGATGCCGATCCGCGATCCGCAGCCGGGCGTGAGCCTGGCCGAGGCCGGCCTGCGCAGCTTCCACTTCGGCGACCTGGCCGCCCTCATCATGGTCGAGACCCGGCTGTCGGCCCGCGACGAGCAGATGGTGCGCGCCCGCGACCTGAAATACGTCGACGGCAAGCCCGACGTGGCGGCCTTCCGCGCGAAGCTCGACGATCCGGCGCGTCGGATGATGGGGCCGAGGCAGGAGGCCTGGATCGGCGCCGAGGCGGCGCGCTCGGTGAAGGCGGGTCATGCCTGGCAGGTGCTGGGCAACCAGGTGGTCATGGCCCGGCTGCTGCCCTACAGCCCCAAAGCCCTGCTGACCGCCGAGCAGTACGCCGCCGTGCCGCCGGCGCGCCGCGACCGCATCGCCGCCATGGAGACCACGGCCGCCGTGGGCCTGCCGACCACGCTGGACATGTGGGACGGCTATCCCACGGATCGCGAGCGGCTCTATGACGTGCTGCGGGCCGCCCAGGCGCGGCCGGTGGTGGTGTCGGGCGACAGCCACTCATTCTGGGCCAACGAACTGCACGACGCCAAGGGCCGGCGCATCGCCGCGGAGTTCGGCACGACCGGGGTCACCAGCCCCGGCGCTGGAGAATTGCTGCCCGACCTGAACGCCGGCGATCTGGTCGCCAAGGCGAACCCCGAGGTGATCTTCAACGACCAGGTCTCGAAGGGCTTCCTCCTCCTGACCCTGACCCGCGAGGCCGCGCGCGGCGACATGATCGCCGTCTCGACCATCGAGGCGCCGACCTTCAAGACCTCGACCGTCAAGAGCTTCGTCGCCGTTCCCGAGGGCAGGGGGGTATCGGCGCTCCGCGAGGTTTAGCGCCGCTCCAGGGCCAGTCGGACGCCGAACGCCAGGAAGACGCCGCCGGTCGCGCGGTCCAGCCATCGCACCACCGTGGCCCGTTGCAGCAGGCCCGCGATCGGCCGCGTGCCGGCGATCAGGACCGCCGACCAGAGGCTGCCGAGCACCACATGGATCACCGCCAGCAGGAAGATGAAGGGCCCCGCCTGCACGCCCTCGGGCAGGAACTGCGGCAGGAACGAGATGTAGAACACCCCCACCTTGGGGTTCAGGGCGTTGGTCAGGAAGCCCCGGCGCATCCAGGCCAGATCGCCCCCGCCCCGCCGGCTGCCCGCCGCCATCGCAAAGCCATTGCGCGGCTTCAGCAGCAGGTTCAGGCCCAGCCAGACGAGATACGCTGCGCCCACCCACTTCAGGATGTCGAAGGCCAGGGTGGAGGCGGCCAGCAGGGCGCCCAGTCCCAGCGCGACCGCCGCGCCCCAAACCAGGCAGCCGATATTGACCCCCAGCGCCGCGAAGGTTGCCCGCCGGGGGCCCTCGACCGCCGCGGTGCGCAGCACCAGCGCGGTGTCCAGCCCGGGCGTCAGGGTCAGGAGCCCGGCGGCGAGCACATAGGCGCTCAGCGCCTGGACCAGCGTCACTTCCGTATGGCCAGCTTGCCGTTCTCGATCACCCGGTAGAAGCACGATCGCTGGCCGGTGTGGCACGCGCCGCCGTCGCCCTGCGGCCAGACCTTGAGCCACACGGCGTCCTGGTCGCAGTCGATCCGCATCTCCTCGATCACCTGAACCTGGCCCGACGTTTCGCCCTTGTGCCAGAGCTCGCCGCGCGAGCGGCTGAAGTAGTGCGCCTCGCCGGTGGAGAGCGTCTTCTCCAGCGCCTCGGCGTTCATCCATGCCAGCATCAGCACTTCGCCGGTCTCGGCATGGGTCACGACGGCGGCGATCAGGCCGTTGGCGTCATACTGCGGGGTCAGGGTCTTGCCCTGCTCGAGGGCGTTTTCGGCGGGGGTGCTCATCGCACTTCTATGGCCCACGCCCGCGCCGCCGTCATCGATTTCTCCACGCCGGCTGCATCACCGGTGCGTGCACGCCGGTTACGTCCGCGGCATGAGCCTGAACGATCACATCAAGGCCCGCGTGGCCGCGCTCGATGACGTTGCGCGGCCGTGGGCGGAAAGCCGCCGTTGGCGCAGCTTCGCCTATGAGTTTCTGCTGTTCGGACTGAAACAGGCGTGGGCCTGCCTGTTCGGCGCTGCTCTGCTGGCGCTGCTGATCGCCACCCGCCTGTGGTGGCCGGCCGATGCGCCGCTCGCCCGCTACGACCTCCTGGCCCTGGCGGCGATCGCGATCCAGATCCTGATGCTGGCGACGCGCCTCGAACGATGGGACGAGGCGCGGGTGATCCTGGTCTTCCATGTCGTCGGCACAGCCATGGAGGTGTTCAAGACCGCCCACGGGTCCTGGCTCTATCCCGAGGACAGCGTCCTGCGGATCGGCGGTGTGCCGTTGTTCTCGGGCTTCATGTACGCGGCCATCGGCTCGTACATCGCCCGCATCTGGCGGCTGATGGCCTTCCGGTTTGAAGGCTATCCGCCGGCTTGGGTCGCCTGGCTGCTGGCCATCTGCGCCTACGTCAACTTCTTCAGCCACCACTATGTGACCGACATCCGGATCGCGCTCTTCGCCCTGTCGGTGATGGCGTTCGGGCCCGCCTGGTGCGTCTTCACCCCCGACCGCACCCCGCGCCGGATGCCGCTGCTGCTGGGCTTCCTGCTGGTCGCCCTGTTCATCTGGATCGCCGAGAACGTCGGCACCTTCGCCGCCGCCTGGACCTACCCGGCCCAGCAGGATGCCTGGCGCCCGGTCGGCCTGGGCAAGCTCGGCGCCTGGTATCTGCTGATGCTGCTGAGCTTCGTGCTGGTGTCGCGGGTGCACGGGCCGGGCAGGGCGACCGCACGTCTTCACCTCTCCCGCCGCTTTGCGGGGGAGGTAGGGGCCTCTACCGCTTGTTCACGAAATCCAGGAACCGCTGCCTCAGCGTCGGGTCGGTCTTGAAGACGCCGGTGAACTGGGTGGTGATGGTCGTCACGTGCCGGTGGTGGACGCCGCGGGTGGTCATGCACTGGTGGGCGGCATCGATCAGCACCGCCACGCCGGCCGGCCGCAGGCTGTCCGTGATCGCGTCACAGATCTGCTGGGTCATGGTCTCCTGGGTCTGGAGCCGGCGGGCGAAGATCTCGACCACCTTGGCCAGCTTGGAGATGCCGACGACGCGATTGGTCGGCATGTAGGCGACATAGGCCTTGCCCAGGAACGGCGCCATGTGGTGCTCGCAGTGGCTCTCCACCTCGATCTCGCGCAGCATGACGATGTCGTCATACCCCTGCACGTCCTCGAAGGTGCGGCTCAGCTCCTTGGCCGGGTCCAGGCGATAGCCCTCGAACCATTCGCCATAGGCGTCGACCACGCGCTTGGGGGTGTCGATCACGCCTTCGCGGCGCGGATCGTCGCCGGCCCAGGCGATCAGGGTGCGAACGGCCTCCATGGCCTCCTCGCGCGTCGGCCGCTTGACCGGCTCGAGGGCGCCATCGTCGGACCCGATCAGGGCTCGGTCGCGGGAGACTGCATCCATGGGAGAGCGTTTTCTTTCCAGGGCTGAGTTGCGCCGGGACGGGGGTCCCGGAAATCACGCGTACCACCCTTTCGTGGGGACGGGGCTGCTGTTGGCCTCCTGTCCGGTCGATCTGTATATGGGTCCAAGGCCAAGCCCCGCAACCGTTTCCCAGCGTAAACCGAGACCATGACACTCAAGCTCTATGACACCCTGCGCCGCGCCAAGCGCGAGTTCGCCCCGCGCGATCCCCGGCGGGTGACGCTCTACGTCTGCGGGCCCACGGTCTACAACTACGCCCACATCGGCAATTTCCGGCCCGTGGTGGTGTTCGACCTGCTGTTCCGGGTCCTGCGCGACATCTACGGCGAGGCCGCCGTGCTCTATGCCGCCAACGTCACCGACGTCGACGACAAGATCAACGCCAAGGCCGCCCAGGAGGGGGTCGAGATCGGGGTGATCAGCAACCGCTACTTGGACGCCTACAACTCGGACGCCAAGGCCCTGGGCGCCCTGCCGCCGACCTTCCAGCCGCGGGTGACGCAGACCATGGACGCCATCGTCGGCTTCATCGGCGACCTGGTGGGTGAGGGCGCGGCCTATGCCGCCGAGGGGCACGTGCTGTTCGACACGCAAGACTTCACCGACTACGGCAAGCTCTCGGGCCGGCCAATGGACGAGATGATCGCCGGCGCCCGGGTCGACGTGGCCCCCTACAAGCGCCACCCCGCCGACTTTGTCCTGTGGAAGCCGTCCAAGCCTGGCGAGCCCCAGTGGGACAGCCCGTTCGGTCCTGGCCGTCCGGGCTGGCATATCGAGTGCACCGCCATGATCGAGCAGGCGCTGGGCTTGCCGATCGACATCCATGGCGGCGGCATCGACCTCGTCTTCCCGCACCACGAGAACGAGCTGGCCCAGGGGGTCTGCGCCGGCCACGGGCGCGAGTACGCCGACGTCTGGATGCACAACGGCTTCCTCAACATGGGCGATGAGAAGATGTCCAAGAGCGTCGGCAACGTCGCCCTCGCCCACGACCTGTTGAAGCAGTACCCGGGGGAGGCGATCCGCTGGGCCATCCTCAGCGGCCACTATCGCCAGCCGCTGGAATGGACGGCTGCGCTGATCGAACAGGCCAAGTCGGC
>JANPKX010000004.1:0-1966 GCA_031426235.1 Alphaproteobacteria bacterium
CGTTCGCAGCCCCGCAGCCGCCTAGATACGCGAGCCCGCCGTGGGCGGCGCCGCCGTTGACCTGACCGCCCCCGCCGCCTAATTTGTCCGGACAATTTGTCGGACATCCGCGTCGCCATGGCCTTCCGGTCTCTCTTGTTCGTTCCCGGCAGCCGCCCCGAGCGGTTTGCCAAGGCGATGGACGCGGGCGCCGACGCCGTCTGCATCGACCTCGAAGACGCCGTTGCGCCGGACGCCAAGGACGCCGCGCGGGCCGCAGCCGCGGCCTTCCTGAATTCGCGGCCGACGGGCGTCGTGGGCGTGCGGGTCAACGGGGCGACGACGCCCGAGTTCGCGGGCGACTGCGCGGCGATGTCCGGCTCGGGCGCCGCCTTCGTGATGGTCCCCAAGGTCGAGGCGCCCGGACCGCTGGCCAGCCTGCGCCTCCGCATCGGCGACGAGCTGCCCCTCTGGCCGATCGTCGAGAGCCCGGAGGGCCTGCGCCTGGCCTGGGACATCGCCGCCGCGCCAGGCGTCGCCGGCGTGCTCTTCGGAGCGGCCGACTATTCGGCAGAGGTCGGCTGCACCCTCGAGTGGGACGCCCTGGCCTATGCGCGCGGCGCGCTCGCCGCGGCGGCCGCGCGCGCGCGGGTCGAGCTGCTGGACGTGCCCTACCTGGATCTGGCCGACGAGCCCGGGCTGACACAATCGACGCGGCGGGCGAAGGCGCTGGGGTTTACGGGCCGGGCCTGCATCCATCCGGCCCAGGTCGCGGCCGTCAACGCCGCCTTTACCCCCACGACCGCCGAGGCCGAGCGCGCCCGAAAGATCGTCGCGGCGTTCGACGCCGCTGGCGGCGGCGCGGCGCAACTGGACGGAAAACTGATCGAACTGCCCGTGGTCCTGGCTGCGCGGCGAACCTTGGAACGCGCGAGCACATAGGCATGGTGAAGACCGTCAAAGAAGTAGGTCCGCAGCGCTACCGCGAGACCTTCGGCCGCTACTTCGAGGATTTCATCGTCGGCGATGTGTACGAACACCGACCTGGCAAGACGGTCACCGAATACGACAACCACCTCTTCACCCTGCTGACGCTCAACACCCACCCGATGCACTTCGACGCCGAGTTCGCCAAGGCCTCGGAGTTCAAGCAGAACCTCGTGGTCAGCACCTACACCCTGTCGCTGCTGATCGGGATGAGCGTCACCGACACCTCGCAGAAGGCGATCGCCAACCTGGGCATGGACGAGGTCAAGTTCACGGTCCCTGTCTTCGCAGGCGACACCCTCTATGCCGAGAGCGAGGTGCTGGCCAAGCGCGAGAGCCAGTCCCGCCCCGGCCAGGGCATCGTCACCATCCGCACCCTGGGCAAGAACCAGCGCGGCGATACGGTTTGCACCTTCACCCGCAACATGCTGATCCCGGCCAGGGGCCAGGCGGTGGAAGACAAGGTTGGAAACTACTGATGAACGCCCATGCCCAGATCTCCGAAGCCGACGAGCGCGCCTTCCTCGACGCCATCGACAAGTGGATCGAAAAAAAGGTCGCACCCGTCGCCATGCAGCTTGAGCATGACGACGAATGGCCGGCCGACCTGGTGAACGACATGGTCGAGATGGGGCTCTTCGGCGCCCTGATCGAGCCGGAGTACGGCGGGCTGGGGCTGTCGGCCACGACCTATTCGCGCATCGTCATGCGGATCGCCGAGGAGTGGATGAGCCTGACCGGCATCTTCAACTCTCACCTGATGATGGCCCTGGTGGTCCAGAAGTTCGGCACTCCGAAACAGAAGGACTACTGGCTACCCAAATTCGCCAGCGCCGAGCTGCGCGGCGGCCTGGGACTGACCGAGCCGGACGCCGGCACCGACCTGCAGGCTATCCGCACGGTGGCCCGACGCGACGGCGACGACTACCGCGTGACGGGTACAAAGACCTGGATCTCCAACGCCATCCAGGGCCACGTCTGCTGCCTGCTGGTCAAGACC
>JANPKX010000005.1:0-6212 GCA_031426235.1 Alphaproteobacteria bacterium
GGACCGCGGCGCGGAACACGATCTCAAAGTGGTCGGCCTGGCGCTGGTCGACGCAATAGATCACGGCATGCGGATCGAACTGCTGCCTGCGGTCCAGGATAGTGGCCAGGTCGGTCGTGCCATACATGGCCGAGCCTTCGGACGAAACCACCAGCAAGGGGGGCAGCTCGCGCTTGTCGCCCTGGCGCGCGACGCGGATGATCCGGGCGCCCTGGTCGTCCACCAGCAGCCCCATGGCGTCCAGCTCGGCGACCATGGGCGCGATCAGATGCTCGACGTCGCTCTCGCCTTTCCACCAATCGAAATCGATGCCGAGCGCGTGGAAGTCGCGTTCGAGGGCCACCTGGGTGACTGCGCGGAAGCGTTCCCAGAGCGCGTAGTAGCCGGGCTGCTTGGACTGCAGGCCCATGGTGATCTTGCGCGCACGGTCGCGATAGTCGGTGTCGGCCTTCCCCTTGGCGGCGGCCTCCGGATAGAGCCGGTCCAGGTCGGCGAGGGTGACTGCATCAAAAGCGGAAAGGTCGGCAGGCTCGCCGGCGCTCAAGGCGTCGACCGCCGCGGCGATCGCGGGCCGCTCGTCCATGACGGCGCCGATGAGGAGGCCCATCTGGTAGCCCCAGTCGCCGAAGTGGGCGTCGCCGATCACCTCGTCGCCCCGGAAGCGGTAGATGCGCTTCAGGCTCTCCCCGATGATCGAGGCGCGCAGGTGTCCCACATGCATCGGCTTGGCCACGTTCGGACCGCCGTAGTCGACGAGGATGCGGCGAGGCTCGGCCACGGTCTCGGCGCCCACGCGCGCGTCGGCCGCGATGGCGTTCGCGCGCTCGGCCAGCGCCGTGTCCGAGACCTTGAGGTTGATGAAGCCCGGCCCGGCGATCTCGATCCCAGCTAGGCGCGGATCTCCGGCGAGTTGCTCGGCCACCGCCGCGGCGATCTCGCGCGGCGGCTTGCCCAGGCGCTTGGCGGCGGCCAGGGCTCCGTTGGATTGGAAGTCGGCCAGGTCCGGCCGGTCGGAGGGGGTGACCCGGCCCAGTTCGGGGGGCGCGCCAAGGGCGGCGAAGGCGGCCTCGACCGTCTCGCCCAGCGCCCGCTTCAGATCGCTCATGGGTTCGGTGTCGTGCTCGCCTGGCCGACGTTAAGGCGGAAGCGCTTACCCTCGCGGTTGAAGGCCGCCATTTGCGGCGTCACCTCAAACCCGATCAGGACTTCGAAGTTCGAGCCCGAGGTTGAGATGTTGGCGCGCGGGATGGTGATTTCCGACAGCGTCTCTGTGGCGTAGACCCGGTCCTCGCCTTCCGGGAAGGTGACGGGCAGGTCGAACATCTCCCGGGCCAGCACCGTGCGGTTGCGATCCGTGACGGCGACCCAATAGCGATAGGTCTTCTGCCGGCCCTGCGCCTGGGGTCCCTTGCCCAGCATGAACAGGACCTCCATCGAGACCTTGATCGGCTGGTCGTCCTTGTATTGGCAGCCGGCCGAAATGCCCTGAATCTCGCCGCTGAAGCCCACGGCGGCGGAGGCCTCGCGGCCATCCTTGAACTCGACGTAGCGGCTCGCATCGTACAGCGACTTCACGAAGGGGCACGGGCCGGCGTTCCTCAGCGCCGGCAGGGGGGCCTGGTTGTCGCCCCACTCGGCCTTCTGCTTGCGCTTCTTGGCCGCTTCCTCCTGCTGCTTACGCTGCTCGGCCTCCGGATCGCGCCGCCCCTGGGCGTAGGACGCGGCCGGGACGGTGGTCAGGGCGGCCATTACGGCGGCGGCGACGAGGAGGTGGCGGCGCATGGCAGGCATCTCGGACAAAGGGATGGAGCGAGGCTGGACCCCGCGACGGTGGCCCTAACTACAGCCTGACGACTATGGCCGCAACGCGGCCCGCCTGACCAGCCCGGCCGCGCGTCGGGAGAGCGGGATGCGCCGCGTGGAGGCGGAGACGGGCGCTCGCACGATAATTGCCCCGGCGGGTCCAATTCTCGCCCGGTTGCGCCTATATGCGACGCGGTTCGTTGGAGGGGCATGACCCTGAACAAGGCAGATTTGCGCTGGCCGCGCCCCTCCGGGGCGACGGCGGGGACCGCGCTGGTCCTGGCGGCGCTGCTGTCCGGAGCCGGCTGCGCGCCGGCAGGCGACGCCGTCGGCGCGCGCGAGCGGGCGCTGTTCGCCTCGCGGCCCATGTCGGACCGCAGCCTCCTGACCCTGGCGTCGACGTACGATTCCGCGACCCGAGCTCTCGCGCTGCGCCACGACCCTGGCCAACGGCGGCCCGATCTATGGGGACGGCCGGCGGGGTGGGGCAGCCTCGACCTTGACCAGGTCCCGAGCCTTGGCTCCCAGTTGGAGGCCGATCCCCAGGCTGCGGCGGAACTCAATGACCTGCGTCCGTTCTCCCGGCTGCCGATCCGGCCCATGCGGCCGTTCGTGCTGCCCGCCAGCGGGGTTGAGCGTGCGCGGGCCGTCCAGTGTCTGGCCGAGGCGGTCTACTACGAGGCGGCGCGCGAGCCTGCGGTCGGCCAGGCGGCCGTGGCCCAGGTGGTGTTGAACCGCATGCGCCATCCCGCCTATCCGAAGTCGGTCTGCGGCGTCGTCTACCAGGGCTCGGCCCGCGTCACTGGCTGCCAGTTCACCTTCACCTGCGACGGTTCACTACGCTGGGCGCCGGAGCCCGCCCTGTGGCGACGCGCCCGGGATGTGGCGGAGCGCGCGCTGGCCGGCTACGTCGATCGCACGGTGGGCTCGGCCACCCACTATCACGCCCAGTATGTCCTGCCGTACTGGGCCCCGACCCTGGTCAAGATGACCCAGGTCGGTCAGCACATCTTCTACCGATGGACCGGTCCGTGGGGCGAGCCGGCGGCCTTCACGGGTCGCTATGCGGGGAACGAGACCTATCTGGCCCCTGCGATCCTCGGCGGACTGGACGCGCGCACCCAGGGCGGCCTGCTGTCGCCGGAGCTTCAGGGCGTGCCGGCCGAGCGCAAGATCACCCTGGCTGTCGCCGGGGAGGTCCGCACCTATACGGTCGCCGATCCCACTCAGCCCGGTGGCGACCGCACCCGGGTGGCGGGCGTGCTGATGTCGGCCCGTCGGCAACCGACGCCAGACGAGATCAAGCGCATCAACCAGAGCCTGGAGGCTATGGAGAGGGCGATGGACAAGCCCGCCGCCGCCGCGGCGCCTTCGATCGCCGCCGCGTCCGCTTCGCCGCCGTAGCCGCTAGCCTGAGAACGCGTCCGAATAGGCTACGGTCAGGGGCTCGGAGAACGCGCCGTCCTCCAGTTCCAGGGCCATAAAGGCTGCGTTGCCGGCGTAGGGCGACGTCACCTGGCCCGCCGTCTCGGGCCTGAACCCAAAGCGCGGATAGTAGGCCGGGTGCCCGAGCACCAGCACGCCATGGGCGCCGAACTCGCGCGCGCTCTGCAGGCTGGCGCGGACCAGGGCCGACCCCACCCCCTGGCGCTGGACGCCGGGGCGCACCGCCATAGGGGCCAGCGCCGCATAAAGGGCGTGGCTGTCCACCCAGAGGCGGCTGAATAGGATGTGACCATTGATCTGGTCATCGGTTTCGGAGACCAGCTCGAACAGCACGTCTCCAGCGCCGCGCAGGCGCTCGACCAGCCGGGCCTCGTCAGGCCGGGCAAACGCAAGGTCGTTGAGCTGCGCGATGGCGGCGTAGTCGGGAGCCGAGACGTAACGGATCATGCGGTAAGCCTATGCCGTTTCGTCACCAGACGCCGATCTTCTGGGCCTCGGCGTGACTGATCGGTTGATGCGCCGCCGCGTGGTCCTGCTCGGCCAGGAAGCGGACTGCCTCCAGCGCGGACATGCAGCCCATGCCGGCGGCAGTCACGGCCTGGCGATAGACATCATCGGTGACGTCGCCGGCGGCATAGACGCCTGGGATGGCCGTCGCCGTCGTGCCGGCCTTGACCTTCAGGTAGCCGCTGGCGTCCATCTCCAGCTGGCCCTTGAACAGCTCGGATGCCGGAGCATGGCCGATGGCGATGAAGACGCCGTCGGCGGAGAGCACGCGGGTCTCGCCCGTCGTGACGTGTCGCAGCCGCGCGCCGGTAACGCCCAGCGGGTCGGTGTCGCCCAGGACTTCGTCGATCGCATGCTCCCAAACCACCTCGATCTTGGGATGGTTGAACAGGCGCTCCTGCAGAATCTGTTCGGCCCGGAACTCGGCCTTGCGGTGCACGACCGTGACCTTGGAGGCGAAGTTGGTGAGGTAGAGGGCCTCCTCGACCGCCGTGTTGCCGCCGCCCACGACGATCACCGGCTTGCCGCGATAGAAGAACCCGTCGCAGGTGGCGCAGGCGGAGACGCCGAAGCCCTGGAATCGGCTTTCGCTGTCCAGTCCCAGCCACTTGGCCTGGGCGCCGGTGCAGATGATCAGCGTCTCGGCCAGCCAGACCTGGCCAGAATCGGCTTCCAGCCGGAACGGGCGTTGTGACAGATCGGCCTTCAGCACGATGTCGCTGACGATCTCCGTGCCCACATGGCGCGCCTGAGCCTCCATCTGCTCCATCAGCCAGGGGCCCTGGATGACGTTGGCGAAGCCGGGATAGTTCTCGACGTCGGTGGTGATGGTCAGCTGGCCGCCAGGCTGGATCCCCTGGATCATCACCGGGTTCAGCAACGCACGCGCGGCATAGACCGCGGCGGTGTAGCCCGCCGGGCCAGAGCCCACGATCAGGCAGCGGACGGAACGAGGTTCGGGATGCAGATCGGACATGGGGGCAATGTAGTGTCCGATTCCGCAAACGGGAACGGCTGCTCTGATCCGCGCAGCCGCCGGCCGTCTGGTTAACGAGCCCTTCAGCCTGACAGCGGAACAATCGGCAAATGGCCACGTCCCCACAGATCGAGATTGCCGGCCGCCCAATCGGCTCCGATCACCCGCCTTATGTGATCTGCGAGCTCAGCGGCAACCACAACGGCAGCCTGGACCGAGCGCTCCAGATGGTGGACGCCGCCGCGGCGACCGGCTGCGACGCCATCAAGATCCAGACCTACACCGCCGACACCATCACCATGAATGTGGACCGTCCTGAGTTCCGCATCCACGGCGGGCTGTGGGATGGCCGCAGCCTGTACGAGCTCTACCAGGAGGCCCAGACCCCGTTCGAGTGGCACGCGGCCATCTTCGAGCGTGCGGCCCGCCGGGGCGTCACCATCTTCTCCAGCCCGTTCGATGAGACCGCGGTGGATCTGTTGAGCGGCCTGGGCGCGCCCGCCTACAAGATCGCCAGCTTCGAGGCCGTGGACCTGCCGCTGATCCGCTATGCCGCGGCTCAGGGAAAGCCGCTCATTATCTCCACCGGCATGGCCAACCTGGCCGAGATCGAGACCGCCCGCGACACGGCCCTGGCCGCCGGCGCGGCGGGTGTGGTGATGCTGCATTGCGTGTCCAGCTACCCGGCCACCTTCGGCGACGCCAACCTGCGCACGGTCGCCGACCTAGCGGACCGGTTCGCCTGCCCGATCGGGTTGTCGGATCACACGCCGGGCACGGCCGCTTCAGTCGCCGCCGTGGCCATGGGCGCCTGTGTGATCGAAAAGCACTTCACCCTGGCGCGCGCCGACGGCGGGCCGGACGCTGCGTTCAGCCTAGAGCCGGCCGAGTTCAAGGCGCTGGTGGACGACACCAAGGCGGCCTGGGCGGCGCTGGGCAAGGTCAACTACGACCTGCTGGGTTCGGAGCGCGGCAACGTCCTGTTCCGCCGCTCGCTTTACATGAGCGCCGATCTGAAGGCCGGGGAGGTTCTGAGCCGCGCCAATGTCCGCTCCATCCGTCCGGGGAATGGCCTGGCCCCAGCGCACTTCGAGGAGATCCTGGGCCGCAGGGCGGCGCGCGACCTCAAGCGGGGCGAGCCCTTGGCCTGGGACATGCTGGCTTAAGCCCGGCTGGCGATCAGCCTGAGGAACGCTTCCGCGGTCCGGCCGGCGCCCTGGCCGTCGCAGAGTTCGGCGCTGCGGGCGGCGAGGTCGCGGCGGGCGCTGGGGTCGCGCAGCAGCTTGTTCAACGCCCGGTCGAAGTCAGCTTCGAAGTCGGGCGCGGCGATGTCGACCACAAGGGCCGCGCCGCGTTCGGCCAGGGCGCGGGCGGTCGGGCGCTGGTTGTCGGCGAGGATCACCAGGATGCTGGGGAGGCCCAGGGTGCAACGCTCCCAGGTCGAGGATCCGGGCGCGCCGATGCCGATGTCGGCCTCGGC
>JANPKX010000006.1:0-7415 GCA_031426235.1 Alphaproteobacteria bacterium
ACCCGCTGCAGGTCGGTGGCGCCAAGCGTGCGGGCGGCTTCCTCGACGTCGTGGTCCAGGTCCTCCAGGACCGGCTGGAGGGATCGCACCACGAACGGCAGGCCGATGAACACCAGGGCTATGAAAATGCCGACCGGAGAATAGGCGGTCTGGATCCCCAGCTTGGCGAACTGCGCGCCCAGGACGCCATTCGGAGCATAGAGCGCCGTCAACGCGATCCCTGCGACAGCGGTGGGCAGGGCAAACGGCAGGTCGACCAGAGCGTCCAGGATGCGGCGCCCGGGGAACTGGTAGCGGGTCAAGGTCCAGGCGATCATCAGGCCCAGCGGCGCGTTGGTGATGGCCGCCGCTAGCGAGATCCCGAAGCTGATCCGCAGCGCGGCGGCGACCCGGTCGCTGGTCAGGACGGCCCACACCCCGTCCAGCCCGATTTCCCACGGCCGGGCGACCAGCGCGGCCAGCGGCAGCAGCACGATCAGCGACAGGTAGACCAGCGTCACGCCCATCGAGAGCCGGAACCCGGGGAGGATCGACGGCTCGCGCCAGCGGGCCGGCCGCGGCGTGACCTCCAGAACAGGCCGGATAATGGGGGCAGCGGTGAAGCGATCGTTCATGGACGGTAGATGCGGTCGAACACCCCGCCCTCGGCAAAGTGGACGGCCTGGGCCCGTTTCCATCCGCCGAACGCACTATCGATCGTCACCATCGGGATCGCCTTGAACTGGCTCGCGTATTTGGCGGCAGCCACCGCGCCGCGCGGGCGGAAGAAGTGCCGGCCGACGATGTCCTGCGCGCGCGGGCTGTAGAGGAAGTTGAGATACCCCTGGGCATAAACGCGGGTGCGGTGTCGATCGACGTTGCGGTCGATCAGCGCCACGGGCGGCTCCGCCAGGATCGAGCTGGACGGATAGACCACCTCGAAGCCCGGCCCGAACTCCTCCATCGTCAGCTGGGCCTCGTTCTCCCAGGACAGCAGCACATCGCCAATGTTGCGCTGGCCGAAGGTCACGGTCGAGCCGCGCGCCCCGGTGTCCAGCACCGGCACGTTGCGGAACAGGCGGGTCATATAACTCTGGGCGCCGGCCTCCCTGCCGCTGGCCTTCCGCGCTGCAGCATAGGCCGCCAGATACCCCCAGCGGGCGCCGCCTGAGGTCTTGGGGTTGGGCGTGATCACCTGCACCCCGGGCCGGACGAGATCCGGCCAGTCACGGATCGCCTTGGGATTGCCCTTGCGCACCAGGAACACGATCGTGGACGTGTATGGCGTCGAGTTCTGCGGCAGCCGCGACTGCCAGTTGGCGGGCAGCAGCTTGGCGCGCGCGGCGATCTCGTCGATGTCGGCGGCGAGCGCCAGGGTCACGACATCGGCTTCCAGGCCGTCGATCACCGAGCGCGCCTGCTTGCCCGAGCCGCCATGGCTCTGTTGCAACGTAATCGTCTGGCCGGTGCGGCCTTTCCAATAGGCGGCGAAAGCGGCGTTGATATCCTTGTAGAGTTCGCGCGTGGGATCGTAGCTGACGTTGAGCAGGCTGACGGGCTTGCCCGCCTTGGCGTGCGCCACGCCAGGCGCGGCCGCCGCGGCAAGCCCGGTGGCGATCAGATGGCGACGGTGGATCAGCTGGTCAGTCATGGGGCAAGTCCGGCCAGGGCTAAGGCATGAACGCACGGCGCGTACTATGGCGCCGCTCCGACGCGCGTCGCCCATCACCGTCACGCTACCTAGCGCCGTTTAATCCCACTGGATAAGTCGGATTAAGGTCGAAGCGCCCGCAGATTTTCTGAAGGGCCCGATGTCCGCGCATTGGCTCAGCACCGAGCGCGATAAGACGGGTGAAGCCCGATCTGCCGCCAGCGCCTACTCCGCGGCCTGCAACACCCGGCCGGTGGTGAAAGAGGTCTTCATGGCCAGTTCCGCCTTGGCGGTCTCGTACTCGCCGGCCAGTTTGTCCACGAACTCGGCGACCGTCGGGATAGACTTCACCGAGCCAATGCCCTGGCCGCAGCCCCAGATATCGCGCCAGGCCTTGGTCTTCTGGTTGCCGCCCGATCCGAAATTCATCGCCGAGGGATCGGACTTCGGCAGGTCGTTGGGGTCGAGGCCCGCCGCGATCACCGAGGGCGCGAGGTAGTTGCCGTGAACGCCGGTGAAAAGGTTCGTGTAGACGATGTCCTCGCCGCTGGAAGCGACGATCATGTCCTTGTAGCCCTGCATGGCGGCGGCCTCCTGCGTCGCGATGAAGGCCGACCCGATATAGGCGAGGTCCGCGCCCATCGCCTGGGCGCCGAGGATCGAATGGCCGTTCGCGATTGAGCCCGACAGCGCGATCGGTCCGTCGAACCACTCGCGAAGGCTGGAAATCAGCGCAAACGGCGACAGCGTGCCGGCGTGGCCGCCCGCACCCGCCGCGACCGGGATGAGGCCATCAGCGCCCTTCTCGATCGCCTTTCGCGCGAAGCGGTCAGTGATCACGTCGTGCAGCACCACGCCGCCGTAGCTGTGCGCGGCGGCGTTGACGTCCTCGCGCGCGCCCAGCGAGGTTATGATGATCGGCGCCTTCCATTTCGTGGAGGCCTCGACATCGTGTTCCAGGCGGTCGTTGGTCTTGTGGACGATATGGTTCACCGCGAAGGGCGCCGAGGGCGTGTCGGGATGGTCGCGGTCCCAGATCGCCAGTTCCTCGGTGATCCGGTGCAGCCACTCGTGCAGCAGCGAGGCGGGGCGCGCGTTGAGCGCGGGGAACGAGCCGACGATTCCCGCCTTGCATTGGGCGATCACCAGGTCCGGTACCGAGATGATGAACAGCGGGCTGGCGATAACCGGAATGCGGAGGCGGTCACGAAGGACGGGCGGCAGAGCCATGATCGGTTCCTCGATAGCTTGTAGATTTACGTTGTACGCACACGGTCGTCTGTCTGGCAACACGCACCGCCAGCGTCTTCATATCGAGGAACCCTATCGAAGCCAGACCTGAAACCCGGAGGTCCCGATATGCCGACCCATCCCGTCGTCCCGCGCGAAGCCTGGCTGGAGGCGCGGCGCGCGTTGCTGGCTGAGGAAAAGGCCCTGACCCGCGCAAAGGACGCGGTCAACCGCCGGCGGCTGGCCCTGCCCTGGGTGCGGGTGGAAAAGGACTACGTCTTCGAAGACGCCTCTGGCGCGGTCTCGCTCAGTGATCTTTTCGAGAACCGCAGCCAGCTCCTCATCTACCACTTCATGTTCGGCCCGGACTGGAGCGAAGGGTGCAGCGGCTGCTCTTTCCTATGCGACCACGTCGACAGCGCCCGCCAGCACTTCGAACACCACGACGTGAGCTTCACCGCCGTGGCTCGCGCGCCGTTCGCGCAGATCGAGGCCTTCCGACGCCGCATGGGATGGCGCTTCCGCTGGGTGTCGGCGTTCGCCAGTGACTTCAACGCGGACTTCGAAGTTTCATTCACGCCGGCTCAGATGGCGGCGGGCGCGCCGTATAACTTCGCCCGCACCAAGCCGGACAGCGACGAGCTCTCGGGCGTCAGCGCCTTCTATCGCGATGAGGCGGGCAGCATTTTCCACACCTACTCCCAGTATGCGCGGGGTGGCGAGGAGGTGATCGGGACCTATGGCTGGCTGGACGTGGCGCCTCTTGGCCGCAACGAAACCGGGCCGAGCCATGATCTGAGCGACTGGGTCCGGCACCACGACCGCTACACGGCGCCGTCCGAGGTAACCGCTTGCCCGGCCTGCGCCGCGGGATGACCGGCTGAAAACCCAAGAGCGTGATGAACGCCAGGTCCGTTCGCCGTGGTACGCCACGGCGAACGGCCTGTCGTCAGTCTGACTAGATCAGCGGCTTGTCAGATGTCGCCGGCTCGGCGGCCTTCTGTTCCGCCTTGCGGGTCCAGGTCTCGAGCATACGGCCCGCCGTCTCGCGCCCGCCGATACCGAACGCCAGGGCTGAGGCCACGGCCGCCGAGCCCAGGATCAAGCCGAACGCCAGGATCACGATTTCGTCCGCCAGGCCCATGAAACGCAAGCCCATCGCCGTGGCGAGCGCAAGGGTCGCCCAACGCACGATGGTCGAGGCGAGGCTGCTGCCGCCACCCGCCGACTTGGCGATCATGTTCGACAGGAAATTGGCGATGAGGACACCTGCGGTGATGATCACCGCCCCGAATAGCACCTGTCCGGCTAGTTGCAGGATCTGAGCGAGCATGACGGCGATCGCCGAGAAGGCGAGCAGGCGCGCGGCTTCCACCGCCGAGAACAGCATGATCGCCACCAAGGCCAGTCGGGCGACGATCTTGGACGGGGTCACCGACATCGCGGGCGGGCGGGCGAGCGGATCGGCGTCGGTCATCACCAACGAACTCTCCGCCGCAGGGCTACCCATGCCCAGCGACTGCAGGCTGCGGTCGAAGCCCAGCGAGGGCAGCAACTGTTCCAGCAGCCCCGACACCCAGCGGCCGATGACAAAGGCGATGGCCAGCACGATGGCGGCGGCCAGGACGCGCGGCACGGCGTCGAGCACCGTCGACAGCACCGCCACGGCCGGGTCGGAAATCGCACTGATGCCCAGTTGCTGCAGGGCCGCGATGGTCACGGGGATGATGATCAGCACGAACGCCAGGGTTCCCAGGGTCTTCGCGAGCCCGGAAGCGCCGGTCATGCGCGACAGGCCGGCCTTCTCCAGCCAGCCGTCGACGTGGGCCACGTTGAGCGCCGCCTCCACGACCCGGCGCGCCAGGGTGGCGACAATGAAGCCTACGAAGAAGATGACGACCGCGCCGATCAGGTTCGGGACAAAGGCCGTCACCTCCGCCAGCAGCCCGTTCAGCGGCGTCACCACACTATCAAGGCCAAGAGCGGTGAGCGCCGCGATGACGCCGATCAGGAGCACCAGCCAATAGCCCAGCTGGCCCAGCTGATACCCGGTGGTCTCCTTGGGGCCGGCCGCTGGCTTGTGGTGATTGAGCCCGGGCACCCGATCGATGGCCTTGGCCAGGGCCCATTGTGCGGCTTTGGCCAGGAAGTGGGCCGCCACGAGGATCACGATCGCAATCAGGATCCGTGGACCCCACTCCGTGATCATCGCCTGAACATTGTAATCCACTGCCAGCATCCTCGATTTCTAGAACGTTCGCTGGAAGCGCCCGACGCGTCCGGAGGTTGCACCCGCATCGCCGAATGCGAGGATCGCGCAGGATGGCGTAGCGTGAACTTGACGGCGACGGACGCGCGGGGGCAATTCGGGCCATGATTGACACGGCTCGTCTCGACCCTGGATTCCCGCCCGCTGGCGACATGGCCTGGCGCAATCTGGTGGCCAAGACGCTGGGCGATAGGCCCTTCGAGAGCCTGAACGCGACGACGGTCGAGGGTCTGCAGATCGCGCCTCTCTATCCGGCGTCGGAGACGGCCGTCGCCTTTCCGCCCCGGCCGTTTGACGCCGATCGGTCGTGGGACATCCGCGTCCTGTCCGGCCACCCGGATCCGGCAAGGGTCAATGCGGACCTGCTGGCCGATCTTGAGGGTGGCGCCGCCTCGGTGATCGTCAAGGGTCACGCAACGCCGGAGGCGCTGAGCCGGGCGCTGAAGGACGTCATCATCGAGCTGGCGCCGGTCGGACTGGACGCCGGTTTCCATGGCCCCGAGGCGGCTGAGGCGCTGCACACGGTCGCCAAGGCCTCGCCGGCCGCACGACTGAACCTCAATCTGGATCCGATTGGCGCCTTCGCTGAGACCGGCTCCAGCCCGGGGCCCATCGAGGCCCACATCGCCGCGGCAGCCGCCTCAGGTCAGCGTCTCGCCCAGGTCTATCCGCAGGCGCAACTGTTCCTCGCCAGCGGGCGAGTGGCGCACGAGGCCGGCGCAGGCGAGGCTGGCGAGATCGCCTTCGCCGCGTCCGCCGCCCTCGCCTACGCCAAGGCGCTGGCGGCGGAGGGCATGCCCGTGGCGGATACCTTTGCGCGCATCACGCTAGGTCTCGCCGCCGACGGCGACTACTTCGTGAGCCTGGCCAAGCTGCGCGCGGGGCGTGCGGTGTTCGCGCGCATGTCCGCCGCCTGCGGCGGCTCGCCCCAGGCGCGGCTCGAGGTTCGGACCTCGCGGCGGATGCTGGCCGCCCAGGACGCCTGGACGAACATGATCCGGTTGACGGTCGCCGGGTTCGCCGCGGCGGCCGGGGGCGCGGACGCCGTGGTCCTGGGATGCTTCACCGACGCCCTCGGCGCGCCGACCGCCTTCGCCCGTCGCCAGAGCCGCAACGCGCAGCTCGTCCTCATGGAGGAGGCCAACGTCGGACGCGTCGCCGATCCGGCCGCGGGCTCGGGCTACCTGGAGAACCTGACCGACCAGATCGCCCGCGCCGCCTGGGATCGGCTGCAGGCCATCGAGGCCGCGGGAGGCGTCGTGGCGGCTTTGCGATCGGGCCTGATCGCCCGCGACGCCGCGGCCGCGGTTGCGGCGCGAGGCGAGCCCAGGATCCTTGGCGTCACGGATTTCGCGCCGACCGACACCACGCCAATCGAGGTGGGGGCGCTCGGTCCGTTCCCCGAGCAACCCTCCGCTCGCCGACCCGGTCCGGACAGCGAATGTCCTGCCCTGGCACCCTTGCGGTTGGCAGAGCGCTATGAGGTGGCGGCGTGATGGGCAACCCTGCGTTCAACTTCCCGGATTTCGCCACCCTCACCTTCGACGGCGACCCCACCGCAGCTGCGCCGACGGAGAGGGCAGAACCGTGGCTGACCCCGGAGGGTATCGCGGTCCGCGCGGCCTATGGTCCGGATGACATCGACGGCTTCCCGCAAATGGGCGGCTACCCAGGCCTGGCGCCGTTCGTGCGGGGTCCCTACCCCACGATGTACGCCACCAACCCGTGGACCATCCGCCAGTACGCGGGCTTCTCCACGGCCGAGGATTCCAACGCCTTCTATCGGCGCAATCTCGCCGCCGGTCAGATGGGCCTCAGCATCGCCTTCGACCTGGCCACCCACCGAGGCTACGACTCCGACCATCCACGGGTCACGGGCGATGTCGGCATGGCGGGCGTCGCCATCGACAGCATCTACGACATGCGCACCCTTTTCGACGGCATCCCGCTCGACAAGATGAGCGTGTCGATGACCATGAATGGCGCCGTGCTACCCATTCTGGCGCTCTACATCGTGGCCGCCGAGGAACAGGGCGTGCCGCACGAGAAGCTCAGCGGTACGATCCAGAACGACATCCTGAAGGAGTTCCTGACCCGGAACACCTACATCTATCCGCCGACGCCCTCGATGCGGATCGTCTCGGACATCTTCGCTTATACGGCTCGCGAGATGCCGCGCTTCAACTCGATCTCGATCAGCGGCTATCACATGCAGGAAGCCGGGGCGACGCTGGACCTTGAGCTGGCCTATACGCTGGCCGACGGCATCGACTATGTGCGCGCCGG
>JANPKX010000007.1:0-15091 GCA_031426235.1 Alphaproteobacteria bacterium
CAACTGAGCTACCCAGGCCTAGCCCCGCGCGCGAGGAGCCGGGTGTATAAAAGAGGGGATGGCCGAAGTCCACCCGGGCCGAGGCTGGTTTTTCAGAGCCCCAATCAATCCTCGGGAAACGGCTCCGGCGTCGGATCGTCAGCGCGGCCCTCGTCTTCGGTCGCCGGGATCACATAGCTGCCGGTCAGCCACCGGTGCAGGTCCACGTCGGCGCATCGCGGCGAGCAAAACGGACGATGCGTGGCCGCGGCGGGCTTGCCGCAGGTGGGGCACTTGGCGGCCATCAGGCGGGCCTTACATCAATGCGGTCGCGCGGCTGTTGCCGGTCGGCTACGATCTCGAACCGGGCCCCGATGCGTTCCGCCAGGATGCGGGCCGGTCCCTCGGCCGCCTTTGCGACCGCAGGGGAGCTGGTCGCCTTGAGCCGGGCCCCCGGCTGCGCGGTCGCCTCGGCCTCCAGACGGCGGATCATCCGCTGGGCCAGCGCGCGGTCGCTGAGCTGCCCGTCCGCCTGGAGGAGGCGCTCCAGAACCGGCCGCACCCGTCGAGGTATCGACAGCTCCATGGTTCCGAAACGCCCGACCAGTCCGATCGCAACACCAGGATTGTCCGGTGCGAACGCCAAGCGCGCCGCAGCCACCAGTGCGTTGCCGTCATGGCCCCGGCCGACCAGATCGAACACCACGATGCCGCCCAACCCTTTCAACCGGAGCAGGCGCGCGCCCTCGGCGATCGCCGCCAGGTTCGCTTGCCGGGTCAGGCGCTTCGCATCCCCTCCGGTGCGCTGGCCCAGGTCGACGTCGATCGCGGTCAGGGCGCGCGTGGGTTCGATCGCGATGTCGCCCCCGCCCGGCAGCGGATGCACCGCCGTCAGCGCCTCGGCCTCCGCCTCATCGGCGGCGGCGCGAGCGTCGCGGCCCTTGACCAGCGCGCTGTCGCGGACGTAGTGCGACAGTGTGGCGGCGATGTCCTCGGCAGGGCTGATCAGCCGAGGCGCGCCCTCCGCGGGACCCAGCGCCCGGACCACCGGCAACTTGCCGCTGCGAGCCTCGCCCCGAATCTCAACCTCCAGAGACGACCCGCGGATCGGTTTTGCATCCGGCTTGAACGGCAGAATCGCCTCGAGACCGCCCCCAAGATCCAGGAAGGCGGTGGCCATCGCCGCCTCGACGCTGGCCACCCGGGCGACAAGCCGCGCGCCCAGCGCCTGACGCGGCTCGTCGTCGTCGCGGCGGATCAACAGGCGCTCCGGGCGACCGTCCAGCATGACAACGCCCCGGGTCTCGCCGATCCCGTGGTCCAGGTATGCGCGGCGCGTGCTCATGGAGCTTTGAACCCCAGGCCCGCAAGCAGGTTCGCGGTCTCATGCAACGGCAAGCCGACAACACCTGAGTAAGAGCCGCTTAGCGAGATCACGAACGCGCCCGCGCGGCCCTGGATGGCATACCCCCCAGCCTTGCCGATGCCCTCCCCGCAATCGGCATAGGCCGCGATGTCGGCGGGTGTGAGGCGCTTGACGTGCAGTCGGGTCTCCACCAGGCGCGCGGCCATCCGCCCGTCGGGCGCCGCCACGGCCACCCCCGTCAACACGCGGTGCGCGCGGCCCGACAACAGGGCCAGGCAGGCCCGCACCTGCGCAGCATCTTCCGCCTTCGGCAGAACGCGCCGGCCCAGCGCCACCACCGTGTCCGCGGCCAGGACGAAGGCGTCGGGCGCGCGCGCCGCGCCCCAGGCTGCCTTGGCCTCCGCCAGCCGCAACGCCAGCCGCCGCGGCGTCTCATCGGCGCCCGCCGTCTCGTCCAGATCCGCCGCCATCACCGCGTCAGGGGTCAACCCGATCTGGGCCAGGAGATTCAGCCGCCTGGGACTGGCCGACGCCAGGATCAAACGCGGCAAGGAGGATGTATCCTGTCAGCTTCGAACATGGGGGCGGCTTCTACGCCGAATGCGCGGGATGGGGAAACGGCGTGGCGAGGTGCGCCCTCAGCGCCCGAAACGCTCCGCGATCCGCGCGGCCAGGCCGTCGCGCACCTGGCGGTAGGTTTCCAGCCGGTGGGCCCGCGACCCCTCGGTCAGAGTCGGATCCAGCGTGGGCCAGTATTCGATCTCGGCGGACCGGCCCCGCGCCAGCTCCACCGCTCGGTGCTGCGCCTCCGGCGTCAGCGAAATGACCAGGTCGAACGAGTCGTCCGCGAGCTCGTCGAACACCTTGCAGCGGTGACGCGTCAGATCGACGCCCAGTTCGCCCATCACCTCGGCCGCCAGCGGATCGACCTCCATGTCGTCCTCGTCGGCATCGAAGGCCGCCCGCCGCAGTCCGCAGCTGTCCACAAAGATGCCTGTGCCCGCGAACCGCTTCAGCAGCGCCTCGGCCATCGGTGAGCGCACTTGATTGTAGTTGCAGCAGAACAGCACCGCGTCCGGCAACCTTGTCTTCCCCGGCGCGTCCGACATCCGTCGTCACCCCCGCCAGTGCAGGGCGCAGATCAGGGTGAACAGGCGGCGCGCGGTGTCGAGGTCGGTCTCGATCTTGCCGTTCAGCCGGGTCTGCAACAGTTCCGACGCCTCGTTGTGCAAGCCACGTCGGCCCATATCCAGCGCCTCGATTTGCTGGGGCGTCGCATTGCGTATCGCCTGGTAATAGCTGTCGCAGATCATGAAGTAGTCCTTGATCAGCGTCCTGAACGGCGACAGCGACAGGATGTGGCGACGCTCGTAGGTGGGACCGCGGACGTCCAGCACCAGCCGGTTCTCCAGCAAGCCCATCCGCAGGTCATAGGGGCCGCCCTCGGCGCCTTCGGGAAAGAAGTAGTTCTCCTCGATCAGATCGAAGATCGCGATCTGCCGTTCCTGCTCCTGGTCGCGCGAAACGGCCGCGAGCGACTCTTCGTCCAGCTCGACGGATTGCAGGCGGTGGCTCTTTTTCGAGTCTTGGATCATGCGGGCTCCAGCCGAGCTTTATTGCAAACCGGGGGCGCTCGTCATCCTGCACCGTCACGAAGACGCCCCAGACACGAAAAAACCCCCGGCGCCAGGGCGCCGGGGGCTCATTCTAGAAGGCCTATAACTCGGCCGGCCGATCAGTAGCGGGCGTAGCGTGTGTCATCGGACTGCACGAAGTCGCTCCGCACATAGCCGACGCCGACGCCGTTGCGGCCCACCAGGATCCAGTCGCTGTTGCGCACCTGAGCCATGGCATCGAACCGCTGGCCGGCCTGTAGGCGCCCAACGCGGGCGGAGTCGGAGGACGGCGAGGCCCGCAGGTTCACCGTACGATCGGCGACGAAGGTCTCGCCGATCCGCTCATAACGAGCAGGGCGAATTCCCGAGGACAGGCGATAGCCGCCCTGCGAATAGGTCGCTGAGTTGTATCCGCGCTTCTCGGCGCGGTCCTTCTGCGCCTCGCAGCCGATGGCGGAACCCGCGGCCGCGCCGGCGGCGGCGCCGAGAACCGTCTCACCCGTGGCGTGACGGCCGCCGACCGCGTTGCCGAGCAGGCCGCCGACGACCGCGCCGATAACTGCGCCGCCCTCCTGCTTGCCGCCGGAAGCCGAGCAACCGGTGACGCCGGCCTGGGCGCCGGTCGCGCCGGCGAGAGCGAGGATGGCCGTGGCCGCTACAGCAGCGATGGAAGTGGTCTTGTTCATACGCATGGTCTTTCTCCGTCCGTTGCGTCGATCCGATGCGACGACAATAGGCGCCCGGCTATGAACGGGCTCGGAGCTGAACTGTTAGGCGCCGTTCAGGTTCCCGGACGGCCCTGCCCCAAGCGGATTGCGGCGGACCGTGCATGCGCCGGAAGCCCCTCGGCCTCGGCCAAGGCGATCGTCGGCGGCGCAAGCCTCTCGAACGCGGCCGCGTCGCACTTCACGATCGAGGTGCGCTTCAGAAAGTCGTACAGCGAGAGCCCCGATGAGAAGCGCGCCGCCCGGCTGGTGGGCAGCACATGGTTTGATCCTGCGACATAGTCGCCGATCGCCTCCGGGGTGTACCGGCCCAGGAACATCGCCCCGGCATGCCGGACGCGGTCGGACAAGCGCTCCGGCGCATCCATCGCGAATTCCACATGCTCGGGCGCGATCTGGTCCACCAGCCCTGGCGAGGCCTCTAGCGGCGCGATCACCACGGCCCCGTGGGTTTCCCACGACGTGCGGGCGTCTCGGCCTGTCGAGAGCGCGCCAAGTTGCGCCTCGACCGCAGCCTCGACCCGGGCCGCGAACGCTTCGTCATCCGTGATCAAGATCGACTGGGCGGCGGGATCATGCTCGGCCTGCGACAGCAGGTCCGCCGCGATCCATTCCGGATCGTTGGCCCCGTCGGCCACCACCACGATCTCCGACGGACCGGCCAGGGCGTCGATCCCGACCACGCCGTAGACCCGTCGCTTGGCCGCCGTGACGAAGGCGTTGCCCGGTCCCACGATTTTGTCCACAGGCCGGATAGGTCCCGCGCCATAAGCCAGTGCGGCCACCGCCTGGGCCCCGCCCACGCGCCAGATCTCGGTAACGCCTGCCGCCTGCGCCGCCGCCAGCACCGCAGGCTGAAGCCGGCCGGGGGGCGTGACCATGGCGATCCGGTCGACGCCGGCGGCCTGCGCCGGGACCGCGTTCATCAGAACCGTCGAGGGATAGGCCGCCCGCCCGCCCGGCACATAGATGCCCACCGCCTCCAGGGGGCCCCAGCGCCAGCCCAGTTCCACGCCGGCAGAGTCGGTAAACCACTGGTCCGCAGGTCTTTGCCGTTCGTGATAGGCGCGGATGCGCTCGGCCGCGAACGCGATGGCGCTGCGCACGTCGGCGGGACAGGCGGCCGCCCCTTCGGCGATCTCCTCGGCGCTGACCCGCAGGCCCGCCTCGGTCAGTTCCACCCTATCGAACTCGCGCGCATAGCGCAGCAGGGCCGAGACGCCTTCGGTTCGCACGGCCGCCAGCACGTCGCGGACGATCGTGTCGACCTCCTCCGGGGTCTCACGGCGTTCTGCCAGGAAGGCCGAGAACTCGGCAGCGAATTCGGGATCATCAAACCGGAAGCGACGCATGGCGCGGTCTCATAGCGACGGCGCGCCTGCAACGCCAGCGGTGGTCAGTCCTTGTGGTCCGGCTTGCGGGGCGTCGGCCATGGTGCGGACAGGTCCGCCAGCACCGCATCGATGCACTCCACATGGGCGCGCAGATCGCCCCCGCCCGCGAAGCTCAGGTTCAGTACGCCGCCTGGCGCCTCCTGCGGCTCGAAGACGATCGTCAGAAGTTCGAGCACGCCCTCTCGACGGTCGCGGGCGATCTTGCGTGTCTCGACCTTCAGGACGCCGCCGATCTGGAGCGCGGAGCGCACCCGCTCACGCTCGCCCGCCTCCCATCGGAAACGGTTGAGAACCAGCGTCAGGCGACACGCCTTGGCGTCATAGGCAATGTCGCCCACCTTGCCGATGGCGTCCTGCAGCGCCGCGGAGATCACCGCCAGATCCTCGGCGTCCTCGGCCAGCAGGGTCAGGCCCGGGGGCCGTGGCTCAGGCATCGGCTATTCACTTTCCTCGGGCCCGTCGCCCTTCAGTCGCCGGACCTGCGCACCACAGGCGCCCAGCTTTTCCTCCAGGCGTTCGAAGCCGCGATCCAGATGATAGACCCGGTTTACGGTGGTCTCGCCCTGCGCCGCCAGACCGGCGATGACCAGGCTGACGGAAGCGCGCAGATCGGTAGCCATCACCTGCGCGCCATTCAGCGCCGCGACCCCGCGTACGCGCGCCTCGCCGCCCTGTACCGCGATATCGGCCCCCAGTCGTCCCAGTTCCGGTGCGTGCATGAACCGGTTTTCGAAGATGGTCTCCCGGAACACGCTCTCACCGTCGGCAAGCGTCATCAACGCCATGAACTGCGCCTGCAGGTCGGTCGCGAAGCCTGGGTAAGGGTCGGTCTGCACCTCTACCGCCCGAAGCCGACCGCCGTTCCGCTTTACGGTCAGGCCATCGTCATGGGGGATGATTTCGACGCCGGCCTCGACCATCTTGTCCAGCAGGGCCTGGATGAAGTCGCTGCGGGTGCGCGTCAGCCGCACCTCGCCGCCCGCCATGGCCGCCGCCACCGCATAGGTGCCGGTCTCGATTCGATCGGGGATGACCGAATGGGTCGCCCCGGACAGCCGGCTCACTCCGGTGATCTGGATGGTGCGCGTGCCCGCACCGCTGACCTTGGCCCCCATGGCATTCAGGCAGTCAGCCAGGTCGGCAAGCTCTGGCTCGGCCGCGGCATTCTCGAGGATCGTGTCCCCATCGGCCAGCACCGCCGCCAGCATTGCATGCTCGGTCGCTCCGACGGAATTGATCGGGAAGTCGATGACCGCGCCCTTCAACCCGCGCGGCGCCTGGGCGTAGACGTAGCCCTCATGCAGATCGATGCGGGCGCCCAGGGCCTCCAGCGCCTTCAGGTGCAGGTCGACCGGTCGCGCCCCGATGGTGCAGCCGCCCGGCAGCGAGACCTTCGCCTGCCCGGTCCGCGCCAGCAGGGGTCCCAGCACATTGAACGAGGCCCGCATCTGCCGGACCAGGTCGTAGGGTGCGAACCCGCTGATGATCTCCCGAGTGGTCAGCAGCGTCTCGGCGCCGTCGGCCCCGTTCGCCTCGACCACCTCCGTGCCCAGCCGTTGCAACAGCTTCCCGAGGAAACGCGTGTCCGCCAACCGCGGCATATTGGTCAGCCGCAGGGGCTCATCCGTCAAAAGGCTCGCCGCCATCAGCTTGATGGCCGAGTTCTTGGCGCCGCTGATGGGGATTTCCCCCTTCAGCCGTGCGCCGCCGGTAATGGCGATGCGGTCCAATAGCGATCCTTCGAAAAGCGTCCCGGCCGCGTTCGCTCGCGGCGTCTAAGAAGCGGTATCTAGCGTGGCGGCCCGCGCCCCGCCAAGCGGTCAATCGGAGGAGTTCTTGTCGGGTTTCGGCGCAGGCGGCGCCGGCGGCGCGAGCTTGCGCCGGCGCAGGTTGGCCCTGAGCGCTTTCGCCAGCTTTGCTTCACGGGTCTCGCCCGCGCCCGTCCCGCCCTGCTGCGCCATGGGCTTGAGTTGCGGCGACGCGCCTGACCCGTCAAGGCCGATAGGCGCGAATAGGGCTTCACGACGCAGTCCCCGCCCGCTATAGCGCCCGCCTTCGCCGCGATAGCTCAGTGGTAGAGCGCATCCTTGGTAAGGCTGAGGTCCAGGGTTCGAATCCCTGTCGTGGCACCATTGCAGGGCCGCCCGGACACCCGTCCGGGCGGCCCTGTCCGGTTCAGGGACCCGTGTGGCGACCGGTGTCGATCCCGGGCGTGGTCTCCGCGACATGGGCCTGCGCGGCCGCTTCCAGATGGTCGAGCTTCACCGTATTGGCGCTCCACACCTGCGCCAGTGCCCAGGCCAGCAACGCCAGCACCAGCCCCCAACTGCGGCTCTTCAGGCCTTCCACGGCGCGCAGGGTCGAGGCGGCCGCAGCGCGGATCTCCCCCAGCCGCTCCTCGCAGCGGGCCTCATGGTCGGCGAGGCGCTGCTCCAGCGTCGCCAAACGTTCAGTTGAGACAGGGCGCGTCATCCGATCGGCCCTGTCACGCCGGCCGATACGCCGACCTGCTTGGACTTCTGTGTCTCGTTCGCGGTCTGCGTCTGCTGCTGGCTCTGGCCCGTGAACAGGTTGATCGGCAGGCCGCTCAGCATCGCCACGATCAGGCCGGCGTTGGTCGCCTCGGCGTTGCGCCGTTCCGTGTCGACGCCTCGCAACGTTCCGCCCAGTTCCGCCTGCGCCGCAATGTTCGCCCGCGCGTCGGCGTTCCCAGCCAGGGCCGCCTGTTGGGCCTGGAAGCCAAACCCGGCCTTCTGACCCTGGTCCTGCAGCTTCAGTTGCGCGTTCGAGATCCGGGCCTGCGTCGCCCGGTCCGCATCCCCTGCCGCCGCGCCAAGCGCGGTCTCGAACGCCCGGGACTTCAGCCCCGACAGGGTCGAGGCGCGTCCCCGCAGCAGTTCGCCTTCGGTCAGACTGCGCGCCAGCGCCGCGCCGGACCCGCCGAATGCTCCCGACCCCGCCAGCTCCAGCGCCTGCTGCGCGCGGACCTGCCCGGCGTTGGAGTCGAGATCGGCCGCCGAGCTGTCGACGACCTCCTTCAGATACGGATTGAGATAGGCATTGATGGAGTTGTGAGCCTTGCCGCCCGAAGAGAACGGCGTGTCCGCCTCCATGAACGGCTTCAGCCCATCGGTCTCGGCGCCCCCGCCCGTGGGAAGCCGGTCTGCCGCCTTTGCAGCCTGATCCATCAATGGATTTGTCGGCGCCACCCGCGCCTGCGGATCCTGGTCGAACAGGCTGCCCACCCGTTCCGCACCCTTGCGGACGAGATCCTCGCCCCATTGCGGGACGATCGGCGTGGTCGTGCCGCTGCTGTTGGTCACGCTGTTCGTCGTCGTCTTGCTCTTGCTGGCGTTGCCGCTCAGGCTGAAGCCAAAGGTCATCGGTCGTTCCTTCTTCGAGAAGTGACGGGGTCAGATACGCCCGCCCGGGGCGGCGTCGAAGGTGGGCGACCCGATCCGGCAGCCCGTGGGGGCGCTCTCGCCCGCAAAGCAGATGCGGAACAGCCGCCCGCTCACCAGCAGGTCCGCCTTGGCCTCGCCCGGAGCCATCGCCGCCGACGCCGTCGCGGCGGCCGCGTCCTGCGGGTGCATCCGCCCTGTGACGCTGACATTCACCGGCCCGGCCTGATCCTTGAAGTCGGGCCACAGCCCACGGATCAACAGGGTCTGCTCAGGATCCAGGAAGCTGTCGGCGCTCTCCAGGCGCCAGCTGAAGCTCGCCCCGTCCGCCGAGCGCCCTTTTTCGTGCAGGAAGACGGCCCCGCCGAACGTCGCCGCGATCGGATAGGCCGAGGGTCCGGCGTCCACAAAGGCCGTCCGCGCCATGATCCCGCGGTGCCACGCGCCCGCGTCTGGCCCGTCAACCGCCAGGGCCAGATAGCGGCTGTTCTCGTACCCGTCGCGGCGGTCGGGATAGTCGAACCGCACCTCGGAGAACTCGGCGTTGGACGAGGCGACCACCTTGTCCCCTTGGCTCGCCGCCAGTTCCTCGGCGAAGTCCCGCCGGATCGGACACGGGATCGCCTGCGGCTGGCCGCCCAGGGCATAGGTGTGGAACTGTCGGTCCGGGCTGACCCAGTACGCCGTCTGCCCCACCACCACGGCGGCGCCCGGGCCGATCAAGCCGCAGTTGCGCCCGACCCGCTCGAACCGCCACGGCTGGTTCAGGGCGCCGACGAACGTACCCAGGAACAGGGCGTCTCCCGTCCAGACCAGCAGGGCCGGTCCGCACATCCGCCCGGCCACGATCCGCCCGCCGCCGGTCAGGATGTATTCGCGCGCCGTCGTGGCGCCCGACGTGGTCCACTCGGTATTGTTGCGGATCGAGGAGTGCCGGATGCACAGCGGGTTGAAAGTCCCGGAAACCTCCTCGTTGCAGCCCAGCGCAAACACCTGGTAGCCGCCGTTCAGGGGCGCCACCAGCATGTGCGTCACATTGGCCGGCGCACCCGCCACCGCCTGAGCGGGCTGGGCGGTGTTGTTGGTCCAGGCGAAGATCGTCTGGTTCCGCGGGCTCGCCAGCAACTGCTGTCCCCAGGCGGCGAACGACCACGTCATCGGAAAATAGTCGCTGACCGACGGCAGTCCGAATCCGCCCACGCCGTAACCACCGGTGCCGTATCCGGCCGACCCCGCGCCATCGATGGCTCCGGCGGTGAAGCCGGCGGCCGGCGTGATGTCGAACAGCGACCCACCCCGCCAGAGCTGCAGCTTCGTGTGCGTCCCAAAGGCGATATCCAGCACCCCGGCATTGTCCGTCCAGGGAAACACCGCCCGGCAGACGCCGGTCAGCGCCTCGCTCATCAGGCGCTCCCAGCCGCCGATCACCTCCGGCCGCCCCAGCCGGAACCGGACGTTGGAGCCGTCGGCCCAGCGGCCGGTGGCGGCATAGGTCGTGTCGTCGCCGTTCAGTCCCGGCGGCAGGTCGAAGGGTATGCGCATGGTGGCCTCTCGCATCGCGCCGTCGCGGCGCTTGTGTCGGAGCGCGTCCGGCTCCAATGATCCGGCCGAATTCCAGCCGACCGCCGGGGACCCGTGTCCGATCTATCCGCCACCGCCGTGATCCGCGGCCACCCCGACGGCTACGACATGTCCAAGCCCGCGCTGATGGGCCGTCAGGCCGCCGGCCACGGCTTCCTGCGCGCCGCCATTGCCGCCCGCGGTGGGCGACCGATCGTGGGCTATTCACCCAGCGCCCACGTCGCCAAATCCTTCGAAGGTCTGGTCCAGGCCATCGATCCGACCGCCACGTTCGAGGCGATCCTGCCGACCGAGTTGCCGCGCATCGGCCGCACCGGCGTGCTCTATCTGGCGGACTCCACCGTCGCGACCCACGCCCGAGCCCGCTTCCGGCATGGCATGGCGTCGTTCTCGCTCTGCGGGGTCACCCACACCACGGCCAGCCAGCTCGCCATGAACGAGATCGCCGGCCTTCTGCCCGACCCGGTCGCCCCGTGGGACGCCTTGATCTGCACTTCCAATGCGGTGCTCGAGACGATCCGCCGCGTCCACGAGGCCGAGCTGGACTATCTGCGCTGGCGGCTCGGCGACGCGGTCAAGGCCACGCGCCCCCAGCTTCCCGTGATCCCGCTTGGCGTCCACTGCGACGACTTTGCGTTCACCGCCGATCAGCGCGGCCGGGCCCGCACCGCGCTCGGCCTGGACCCGGATGAGGTCGCCGCCCTCTTCGTCGGCCGGCTGGTCTATCACGCCAAGGCCCATCCCCACGCCATGTACCGTGGCCTGCAGGCGGCCGCCGAACGCACCGGCAAGCGGGTCGCCCTCATCCTCTGCGGTTGGGCGCCCAATGAGGGCATGGCCGACGTCTTCCGGAGCGGCGCCGCCCAGTTTGCGCCGGATGTCCGTCTGATCAATGTTGAGGGCCGCGACCTGCCCCGCCGCGACGAAGCCTGGGCCGCCTCCGACCTGTTCGTCTCACTCTCTGACAACATTCAGGAGACCTTCGGCCTCACCCCGATCGAGGCCATGGCCGCGGGCCTGCCCCTCGTGGTCACCGACTGGAACGGCTACAAGGACACGGTGCGCGACGGCGTCGACGGCTTCCGTGTGGCCACCTGGGCGCCCAGTCCGGGCATGGGCCTGCCGCTGGCCACGGCGCATGAGAACGGCGCCTTGAACTACGACCGCTACTGCTGGGCGGCCGGCGCGACCACGGCCGTCGACTTCGGCCACCTGACCGACGCCCTCAGCGCCCTCGTCGCCAGTCCGGCCATGCGCCGCACCATGGGCGAGGCCGGCCGCGCCCGGGCCCGCGAACTCTATGACTGGCCGGTCGTCTACCGCCAGTACCAGGCGCTCTGGGCCGATCTCAACGCCCGCCGCAAGGCCAACCTGGCCAACGCCCCGGCCCGTCAGTACCTGGCTGCGGCCCCCAGCTCCCTGGCCACCAACATCGACCCCTACCAGGCGTTCGGCCACTACCCGACCCAGGTCATCGCCGCGTCCACCGTCGCCGCCCTTTCCGGCCCCACGGGACCGACAGACCTCGCCGCCTGCCTGGCGCACCCCCTGTTCGCCAACCTGCCCAACCCGCCCGACCAGCTCCACCGCATCGCCGCCGCCCTCCGAAACGCCGACGCCACCGCCGCCGACCTCGCCCAGAGCCTCGACCTCCCCCTCCCCACCCTCGGCCGCGCTTTGGGGCAATTGGCGAAGATGGGGGTGGTGCGGCTAAGGTGATTGGCACTGCGATATACTTATGTGGCAGATATCCCGCTGCGAAACGGATGCTTAGGTCATGCACCTAATCATAATCCGAGGCATTTTCGCGCCTTCCGAACACTTCGCAGATTTTCCGAAGTTGCTCCCAGAGGTCGAAGTCGTTCTCGGCGACTTGCCCGAGTTGTCCGAACCATCTCTCCAGGCTTACGTAGAGTTCTGGGAGGCGCAGATCGAACGGATTGGCGGCCCGGTTGTCGTCTGCGGCGTCTCGATTGGCGGGACCGTCGCCCTCGCGCTTCGGTCGCCCAACGTTCGGTCTGTCGTAGCGCTCGACCCGCCGATGGACTCCGCAGACCTCGATCGCCTGAAGCCTCGCCTTGGTCTGAGAAACGATCCTGTTCGCACCCATCTGTTTGGGTGGCCGCACGAGAGTCGGGATTGGTTTCCACTCCTTGCCACGCGGTCCACGCCGGCCGTGGTCTTATTCGGCAACGGTGGACGACCGACCGAGACCCCTACTCTGCTAACCGAAGCCAATGCTCGTCGGTTGGCAGCGATGCCGCTCTTTAGGGTCATTCAGATTCCTGGTGTGGGACACAACATGCTGCAGGGCGCTCAGGGCCACATCATCGCAGCGATAAGGAAGCAGTTATCGGATAGCTACAAACAGGATTAGCAGGCGGCCTGGACCACCTGCTCCAGTCGCGACAGCGCCACCGACGCCACCTCCAGACCCGCCCCCCGGAGTGCCGCCCATAGAGGTCGCACCTCCGCCGGAGCCAGAGGCCCCCGTCCCATTGCCTCCCGAGAAGGACGCATCCAGGTCGCCAAAGCTCGCCGAGGCTCCACCCCCACCCGCGGTACCGTTGCCAGCGCCTCCAAGGCCCCCTCCGCTCGGGGACTCTCCTGATAGCCCCGGCGCGCCTCCTGCGCCGCCGTGTCGGTTCACGTCACCGTTGCTGGCTCGTCCACCTAGCCCGCCGGCACTCGTACCGCCCTGACCGCCGCCAGCAACGAGCGTGACCCCTCCAGGCAAGATGACCGTGGTATCACTGCCTGCAATTCCATTGCCGCCGTCGTCAGCTACACCGCTTCCGCCTACTCCCACCGCGTAGGCAAGCGACTGTCCGGCGACCATTCGGAAGCGCTTGAAGAGGGCCGCGCCCGCGCCGCCACCGCTAGCGTTCCCGGTGGCAATGTTTGCGCCAGAAGCTCCCGCACCCCACGCGTAGATGAGAGCTACCGACTTCTTTGGAGCGATGACTGTCCCACTGCCAGAGGTGAGGACGATTGGATATTTGAGAAGGGATGGTACCGCATCCGTCGCCCGTCTCACCCCACTCAGCCCCTGCCCCACCAACCCCCTCAGCTTCTGACCCGCCATCAGTAGTCCGCCCATTCGGCGTTGAAGGTGATCAGCTTGCTTACCCCCACGGCGGCATAGATCTGCTCGCCGGCGGCCAGGATCAGCGGGTTGTCGTCGGAGAAGCCGAAGTCATAGGTCGGCGCCTCGGTGGTCTGGGCCATGGTGTAGGCGCCCGTCACCGCGCTCTCGAAGAAGTGCTTGGTCGTGCCTGCGTTGCGGGAGCGGAACAGCTGCAGCTGGATGGCGCCGCCCGTGGTCTCCAGGGGCGTGGCGCTGATCCGCGTCACCCGCCCCCCGTTGGCGCCGGCGGTGGCCAGCAGCACCGTATTGGTGGGGCTTGTTCCATAGGTAGTGTTCGCCGTCGCGCAGGCGGCGTTGCCCGCCTGGGGCGTCTGGGGCGTGATGATCGAATTGGCCGTCACCGGCATGGGTCATCTCCTCTAGAGGGCTACGGCGAAGGCGAGCGCCAGGCCTTTGACGGCGCTGGCATAGTCGCTGAGGTTGCTGGTCGAGAGCGGCTGCCACCCGGCGGTGGTCCCGTCAGTGGTGACGAACCGGCCGGCATTGCCCGTCTGGGCCGGCAGGGCGCCGGCGTTGTACGACCACGCCACCGCCGACACCCAGTCCTTGAGCGCCGCCCCGCCATAGCCGGGGGTTTTCACCGCCCCGCCGTCCGTGGCGGCCCAGACGATGTCGCCGGGGTCCACGCTCACCGTGGCGCCCGCCCCGGTGGTCAGCGTCACCGGCCCGGCGCACGCGTTCCAGACCAGATAGGTCTTGGCCACGGCCGGCAGGGTGACCGTGAACGGCCCCGCCCCGCCGGTGAATTTGAGGCTAGCGAACCGCGCCTCGTCGTCAGCCGCGTTGGCCGTGGTCAGGGCGGAATTGCCGGTCAACGGCTTGACCAGCCAGCCGGCCACCGCCTGGTCCAGATGGGCCAGCACGGCGTTCAGCTTCTCGCCCCACAGGTTGATGTTCTCGCCCGTGAACTGCTGTTCCAGGCGAAGCGATGGCGACCAGGATGAAGGCATCAGACGATCACGGCTCCCGTATCTTGGCGGATCCAATGAACCCCGTCCGAGTGGGCGAGGATGTTGAGGTCGGTGACGAGCGCCAGCGTGCGCGGATGCGCCCCCGCCGGCGGCAGCCCCGCCTGGGCTGTGGCGAACAGCGGCGTCAGCGCCCCCGGCGCGGCCAGCGCGGTCAGGGCGTCATGAAACGATTTCAGCAGCGGCCTCAGGCCCTGCGGCACATCTGGCCCAATGGGGGTGAGCATCTCACCACGCCCCCGCGGCGGCCCGCACCGGCAGGTCGGTGACCAGCACGCCGGCCGCCCGGCTCCGCGCCGCCTTGGCATTGGCCTCGGCGATGGCGCGGCTGAGCTTGGTCTCGTAGGCGCCCGCCAGCTCGGCGTCGCGCAGGAACGGCGCGGCCTCGCTCAGCGTGGCGAACAGATAGACGTCCGGGCAGTCGTTCAGCAGCGCATTGGTCGGCGCCGCGTCCGACAGGGCGAACGCCTTCAGCATCCGCAGCGTCAGCGGATAGGCCTGGTCGCACAGCCGGTCGAACACCAGGCTGGCCCCATCGATCGCCCAGGCCCCCGGCTCGCCCCGCGCCGAGCCCGCCCGGATCCGGCTGGCCTCCACGAACGGCAGCTCGACCCGGTCGGCGCTGCGCACGATCCACACGCGCAGCGGTTCGGTGAACCCCGCCGGCAACGCCACAGCGCGCGATCCGACCGCCGTGGTCAGCGCCACGTCCGCCTCCGACAACCGCGTCCGCATCACCCGGTTCAGCCGCGCCTCGGCCAGGGCGACGAACTCCGGGATCCGCGCCGTCAGGTCGGCCCGCACCAGCCAGTTCGCCGCCGCGGCCTGCAACTCGCCATAGGTCGTGATCGCCATCTTGGGCTCCGCGCATGAAAAGGCCGCCCGGAGGCGGCCTAGGATCGATGGGTTGTCG
>JANPKX010000008.1:0-4864 GCA_031426235.1 Alphaproteobacteria bacterium
GGCCGCGTCCGCGCCGGCCCGCAGGCCCACGCCCAGACCCAGGCAGAACACGCCCACCGGCGCGGCCAGCAGCACCCAGCGCACGATCACGATCATCGCGTCGCCCAGCCCCTGGAACACCTCCAGCAAGGTACGGCCCCGCTCAGGCGGCAGGCGCGTCAGGGCAAAGCCGGTGAACACCGCGAACACCACGACCGGCAGGATCGCATCCTCCGCCGCGGCCTTGATCGGGTTGGAGGGCGCCAGGCTCTTGATCCAGGCGGCGAAGTCCGGGGCGGTCGCCAGGTCGGCGGGCGGGGCCTGGGCGCCGGCCCGGAGCGCCTGGGAGGCCGCCTCGCCGACCGGCCATAGCGTCAGCAACCCGTTGGTCAGGAAAATCGAAAGCGTCGCCGAGACCGCCAGCAGGCCCAGAAACCAGAGGGTCGCGCGGATCGCCAGGCGCCCGGTCGCCGCGGCGTCCGAGACCTGGGCGATCCCGCTCACCAGCACCGCGAAGATCAGCGGCACCACGGTCATCCGCAGGGCGTTGAGCCAGAGCCCGCCCACGGCCTCGAAGCCGCCGATTACGCGTGGCGCGGACGGCCCGCCATAGGCCGCCGCCACCGCGCCGACCGTCAGGCCCAGTGCCAGAGCGATCAGAACCAGCACGCTCAAGGATTTGAGAAATTTCAAGGTCGGGCGCTCCGCACCGGGATTTCAACATCGCAGACGGTGAAGGCCGCGCCGCGGGCCCGCTTCACCCTCGCGAGGCGCGCCCGGAATGCGGCGCTGGCCGTATCCATCACCTGAAGCGCCGGGCGCACCTGCGGTTCCAGGTCGGCGGCCAGCCGCACGCGCAGCATCCGGTCGGGATCGGCGGGTGGCTCGCCCACCTTGATCGCCCGGATCACCTCGAGGCCCTGCAGCGCATGCCCGACCACGGCGTAGTCGTGATCCAGCCGCCGCGCCGGGGCGCGCATGAAGAAGAATTCGCTGTTGGCGCTGCCGGGATCAGCCTGCCGGCCAAGGCCCATCACGCCGGCGCAGTAGGCGCCCCACGCCCTGACCCGCCCATCGGTCCGCAGCGCCTCTTCGGCGCGGGAGACCGCCGCGACGGGCGCCGCCCCCACGAACCCCTCGCGTCCATCACTGCGCTCGACGGCCAGGCTCATCGCATCTGCAGGGATGGCGAAGGTGAATTCCGCCGGCAGGTCGGGGTAGGCCGAGGTCCCGCCGTCCTTGTTGTTGGGATTGCCGGTCTGGTCCACGAAGCCTTCGATCACCCGGTGGAACTCCAGGCCGTCATAGACCCCCTCGCGCGCTAGCCGCTTGACCCGCTCGACGCCCTGGGGCGCGAACTGCGGATACAACTCCACCACGATCATCCCCCGGGTCGTCTCGATGACGAGGGTGTTTTCAGGGTCCGGGATGCGCCAATCCCCGGGCGCCGCGCCCATCAGGGGCAGGGCGCAGGCGGCCATCAGAGCTCGGCGGATCCAGGTCGGCATCCGCCGAACAGACCGGCGCCGGACCCCCGGGTCAATACCGACGGCAGACCAGGTCGCGCAGGACCGGCGAACGGCCGATCAATTCACCATCCGGTCCGATCGCCTGCCGCGCCCGCTGACTGGAATCGAACCAGACCGCCGGCCCGAGCCCCTGCCGCCGGCAGAAGGTGTCCGCCCCGCGCTCTCCCGCCGCCACATCGACGCCGCCGACGCTCGGGCGCGGGAAGAAGACGCTCACCGCACCCTCGAACCCGCGGGAGTCGGGCCCGCTCGGGAAACCCCCGCCTCCGCCACCGCCGCCGCCGCCGAGTCGCCCGGCTGGCTCGAGGGACGAGATCTGCGCCATCAGGCCCAGGGTGTGCAGGTTCTCCACAGGCCCGCTCACCTCCTGGCAGCGACCCCGGAAGTTGTCGTGTTCGCAGATCAGCCAGCGGCCCTCGAACCGCGCCGACTGCGCCCGGTCGTTGAACCGCCACTTGCCGAGGTCGGGCGCGGACTGGGTGATCGTGACGGCGGCGCCCTCGAAATTCGGCTGGTCGTAAAGCGTCGCCGAGCCGCCGCGAAAGGGTTGCGCGGACGCCGCGGACGAGGCGGCCACCGTCGCGATCGCCGCCGCGGCGAGCCAGTTGCGTGAGGATTTCATGGCAGGTCTCCAAGCGGATCAGGCGTTCAGCACAGCTTGTTCGGCATGAACGCAGGCTGAAAGCCCGGCCGGCCGCCGCCCGCGCGATAATCTCCCGAACGGCAACAATCCAATGCCAGCCCGGCGCTTTTATTCCGCCGGGGCAATCTTACGTTCCATCTCGAAAGCGGCGCGACCCTCGCGCCCGACAGGAGACCAGAAGATGATCGAGCGCAGACCGTTCTCGCGTCTGGGTGGCGCGGACCACGGATGGCTGAAGGCCCGCCACCACTTTTCCTTCGGCGGCTACTACGATCCGGCCAACATGGGCTGGGGCCCAATCCGGGTCTGGAACGATGACGAGATCGCCCCGAACTCCGGCTTCCCGCCGCATCCGCACGCGGACATGGAGATCATCACCTATGTCCGTACCGGCGCGATCACCCACAAGGACAGCCTGGGCAACCAAGGCCGTACGGTGGCGGGCGACGTCCAGGTCATGAGCGCCGGCTCCGGCATCCGTCACGCGGAATACAATCTGGAGCCTGACACCACGACGCTCTTCCAGATCTGGATCGAGCCGACCGTCCAGGGCGGCGAGCCGGGTTGGGGCGCGCGGCCGTTCCCGAAGGGAGACCGCGCCGGCGCCTTCGTCACTCTGGCCAGCGGCATTCCCGGCGACGGGGACGCCCTGCCCATCCGGACTGACGCCCGGGTCGCCGGCGCCACGCTGAAGGCGGGCGAGAGCACCGAGTATGGGCTGGGATCAGGACGCTACGCCTACCTCGTGCCGGCTGCGGGCGCGATCGAGGTCAACGGCGTCCGGCTGGAGGCACGGGACGGTGCGGCGATCCGGGATGTCGAGGTCCTGACGATCACCGCCATCGAAGATGCCGAGGTCGTCCTGGTCGACGCAGCCTGAGGCTCGGCCTCAAACATGCAGAGGGCCTGAGGTGGGGAGACCTCAGGCCCGTTCGCACGTCCGCGAGTTGGGGCGTTCAGCGGGCGGCGAGGCTCGTGGTGGCGCGGGCCAGCTTGGCTTCCCGGATCGCGTCCGCCTTTTCGTGAAGCTCGGCCTTGACGGCCACACGGCACGCCGCCATCGCCGAAAGCGAACGCTCGACCGAGCAGTAGTCGCGGGCCGCGTAGTCCGCGCGCTGGCTGAAGGTCGCGATGCCTTCCGCCGACAGCAGGTTCAGGTCGGCGATTTTCACCGTGGTCTGGGCGTGAGCGGCGGTCGCAAGCGCTGCGGCTGGCAACGACGCCAGGGCAAGCATGGCGAGGCTGGCGATGCGGTTGGTCAGGCTGTTCATGTTGTCTATCCCTCGAAAGTCGCATTCTTGAGGCGGTGATGTCCGCCGGCGAGGGATGAATACTTATGTGAACCTAGGAATACCCGTTAATAGGGCGTCATGAACCCGAATTCAGAATATTACATGCGATTAATACATGACGGATCCGTCACGATGGGCTCAGTGGCGGGCCGTTGGGGCAACGATCGTTTCATGCCAGCTACCGTTCCCGTCGCAGATCAGAACCGGCCAGGGACGCTCGATCAACCGCATCCATTCCCCCGCCGCGGCGAGGGCCTCATCGCGCGAACGGTACTTGCCGAGGTCGCCGTGGTCGGCGTCCTGAAGCACCCAATGACCGCCGCGGTCGCGCACCGTAAAGTCAAACATCGTTTCAGCCTCCGAGGCGGAAACTCTGCGCCCGCGGAGTTAACAGCGAGCAACCGGCGCTGGAACACCGCGCAACTTTTTACGTTCACTGCCAGGTCGCCTTAAGTGGTATGGCTTGCTGACCAGAGGGAACACCACGTGCATGGTTCAGAGCGTTCTAATGTCGGGACTGCGGCGCTGACCCTCGCGCGGGACTTCACGGGACTGCGTGTGCTCGTGGTCGAGGACGAGCCCCTGGTCGCCATGCTGGTCGAGGACATCCTGGGGGATCTCGGCTGCCAGGTGGTCGGGCCGGTGTCGCGCCTGGAGCAGGCGCTCACGGTGGCGGCTGAGGCGCAAATCGACTGCGCGCTGTTGGACGTCCACCTTGGCTCGGACCAGAGTTATCCGGTTGCCGACCTCCTGCGTGAGCGCGGCATCCCGTTCTGCTTTTCCAGCGGCGTCGGCGACGGTTTCCTGCGGCCTGTCGATGCCAGGGTCGCGGTGCTGCAGAAGCCCTACCGCGATGGCGATGTCGCCCGCATCCTGGGCGCAATGCTCGGCAACGCCAGCTGACTGCCGTCAGAGGTAAGCGAACGCGTGCGTGGCGCGATCACTCAACAGGATGCCCAGGGCGCTCAGCAGAACGGCCACTGACAGCAGGATCTTCACGTCTTCCACTCCTCGTCCCGGCAATATCGCCGGTATCCGAAGTGTTAGAGTGAAGCCGGGGCGGCGGCCAATGCCGTTTGCGCATAGTTGTTCTGCACATCTGGACATGGACGTCTCGGCAGGAAAGCGACGCGCTGGCGTACCCACGGTGCGCTGGTTAGAGTCCCTTGGCGATCAGTGCGGCCAGTAGCTTGTCGGGCGTGATCGGGTAATCCCGCAGGCGCACGCCGCAGGCGTTGTAGACGGCTTTGGCCACCGCCGCCCCGGCGCCGGAGTTGCCCAGTTCGCCGACGCCCTTGACGCCCATCGGATTGGCCTTGTCGTCCACCTCGTCCAGCATGATCGCGTCCAGGTCGCCGATGTCGGCCTGCACCGGCACGAGGTACTGAGCCATGTCCTGGTTGATCAGCGATCCATAGCGC
>JANPKX010000009.1:0-1905 GCA_031426235.1 Alphaproteobacteria bacterium
GCGGGCCGGAACCACGAGCGCCATGGCGCGGGCGTGGCCCAGCTTCAATGCCGACTGGGCGTTGGTGTTCATGAAGGTCTCCTCCACGGCCGCCCATGCTCCGCACGAGGCGGCCGTGGAGGAGACCTTCATGAACACCAACGCCCAGTCGGCATTGAAGCTGGGCCACGCCCGCGCCATGGCGCTCGTGGTTCCGGCCCGCGCCGGCCTGCCGGTCGCCGAGTACGCCGCCACTGTGGTCAAAAAGGCCGGGGTCGGCACGGGCGGAGCGGACAAGACCCAGGTGGCCTGGATGATCGCCCGCCTGCTCCCCACCGCCGGCCCAACCACGGCCGACGCCGCCGACGCCCTGGCCGTCGCCATCGCCCACGCCCACGCCCGGACGGCGCGGCGCGTGGCCTAGGGACGGCTCAGAAGTCAGTCGAGAGCGTCACCTGCACCGTCCGCCGAGGACCCGGGCGGAAGGTGGCCGGCGTGTTGATGGTCGTGGTGATGGTGCCCAGATAGTCTTTGTCGAACAGGTTATCGACGTTGATCCGCGCCTTTACCTGCTTCAGCGGCCCAAGCCCGAAGCCGTCGCCCAGGTCGAGATAGGCGTTGATCACCGTGTAGCCGCCGGTCTTCTCCGAATTGACGAAGTTGGTGTAGCGGCTGGAGACCCGCCGCGCCGAGACGTTGAACACCGCGCCCGGCGCCGGCTCGACGGTAACCCCGCCCTGGAACAGCCACTTCGGGAAGTCCGGCACCCGGTTCCCCGCGATCAGGAAGGCCGCGAAGGTGTCCTTGAATTCCGAGACGTTGTACGAGACGTTGCTGTTGAAATAGATCTTGCCGCCAAGCAGGTCCGGCTTCCATTGGCCGCTAAACTCCGCGCCGTGGGCCTCCACCGCGCCGACGTTCTGGAAGAAGGTCTCGGTGGTCGTGCTGCCCGGGACCGGGGAGGCGAAAGACTGCAGCCGATTCGAAAACTTCGTGAAATAGGCGACCAGCGAGGCGTTGAAGGTCGGCCGGTTGGTACGCACGCCTATCTCGTAGTTCTTCGCGATCTCGGCATCCGGTCCCGGCGCCAGCGGACTGGCTGCCGAAAAGATGTCGTCAGCGCCGCGCGGCAGGGCCATGTTCTCTGAGTAGGACGCGAAGACCTGGTCGCGTGAGGTCACCGACCAGACGGCGCCGACCTGAGGCAGGAACCAGTCTTTCCAGTTGTCCTTGATCGTCGGCGTCCGGCGATTGATGAAGTCGGCCGGATTGCGATACCCGGCGATCTCGTAATCGATGTTGAGGCCCTTGAAGCCGACGTCAATCTTGAGGGTGTCGTCCAGCACGCTGATCGTGTCCTTCACGTAGACCTGGGTGGTCTGACGAGTGGACTCGTAGTTGCGCTGCAGGTGAACGGGCTCGTTGAACAACGGCTTGCCGTCCGGGTTGCCGTTCTCGACGTTGTAGCGCTGCTGAGTGCGGTGGTAGTCGTCATCCTCGTACCAGGCGCCAGCCTCGAGGGTGTGGGCGCCGAGGTTCCAGGTGGCTCCCCCGTTCACGCCCTTGCGGGTCCCGTCGATGGTGGACAGGCCGTATTGGATGCCGCGCGGCGCGAAGAGGCCGGGCACGATCAGGCGCTCGTTGTTGTGGTTGGTCAGCGAGGTGGCGTAGGCCTCGGGCGAGACGCCGTAGCCTTGCTTGTCTTCGTAGTAGCCAGTCACCGACAGCTTGATGGCCTCGCCGATCGCGCTGGCCAGGGTCAGGCCATAGAGGTGGTCTTCACGGCTGTTCACCGCGAACTTGTAGTACTGGTTGTAGGCGGCGTTCGAGTACGGCACGCCTGCCGCAGTAATCGGCAGGCTGGAGGCCGTCGCGGCGGAGCCGAGCGGGCCGGGCACGGGCACATAGCCAATGTAGGCGAAGCTG
>JANPKX010000010.1:0-1715 GCA_031426235.1 Alphaproteobacteria bacterium
CGGCGGGGCGGGCGCCGACATTTTCAACAGTTTCGGAGCCGCGGGCCTGGACCGCATCCTCGACTTCAGCCGGGCGGAGGGCGATCGCATACGGCTCGATCCCGGCAACACCTTTGTCGCCAGCCAGCAGGGTGCGGACACGGTTGTCGAGATCGCCGGCGGTGCGCGCGTCGTGCTCGTGGGCGTGGCGCTGACCAGCCTCAGCGGGGACTGGATCTTCGTCGGCTGAGCTCAGCCGCCTCGATTCAGCGTCAGCGGCAGGGCGCCGATCCCTTGCCGCCACTCGCCTTCCAGGACGCGCCCGTCCGGCGACAGTTTGCCGGCAAACCCGCCGACGCCCTTCAGGTCGATGGAGACCGCCTCGCCCGTCCGGGTCAGAAAGGCGACCAGCGGCATCGGGGTCTGGTCCGGTGATTCCAGTAGGGCCAAGGTGCCGTCCGCGCCGGTCTTCACATGCACCCGGATACGCAGCGTGCCGCCCGGGCCCTCGATCGCCCCCGACCAGTCGCCGTCCAGGCCCGCCACCACCGGCCGTGGCGGCGGCGAGCCGCGCACCAGCGTCAGCGGCATCGCCCGGTCAAGCTGGGTGAAGGCGCCGACCCAGCCCTTGATTGTGGGGTCCCACGTGCCGGCAAAGGACCCGCCCACCGACGGCGTCGTGAAGGCCAGCGTCTCCGGCGTCGCCTTGATGTCGGTCATCGGGATCGGCGTCAGGGTCTGGTCCGGGCTCTCCGCATAGCCTTCCAGCCCACCCCTGGCGCCCGCCTTGATGTGCGCCACCAGGGTCAGCTCGACGCTCGCCGCCCTGACCATTCCGAACCAATGCCCCTCCGCGGGCTCCGCCAGCGCAGGTCCGGCGAGCGTAAAGGCTGCCACAAGGGCGATCGTGAGCGTCTTGGCGTCTACGACCATCGTCGTTCCTCCTCAGGTGGCTCGGGCGAGCGCGATCATGCCCGCCGGGTTCATGGCGTTCCACAAGACTGGCACGGTCAAGTTACATCCGCGGCTCACGCACCGGGCGCCATAGCAAAGGGGCGGCCGCTTTTCAGCGACCGCCCCTCAAGGCTCAGACTGTGGCGATGTCTACGCGGGTTCGGCGCTCGGCCGGGGCGAGATCGGCACCGCGACGGCCGGACCGGTCGGGCGCTTGGTCTCGCTCTCGTCGCGGACCGGGGCCACGCCCTTCAGCGCATTGATGATCTCGTCGCCGCTGAGAGTCTCATATTCCAGCAGCGCCTTGGCCAGGGTGTGCAGGTCGTCCATCTTCTCGGTCAGGATGCGGCGCGCCTCGTCCTCGCCGCCCTTCACGAGGCGCTTGACCTCCTGGTCGATGAGCTTGGACGTCTCTTCCGAGACGTTCTGGTTGCGCGCCACGGAGTGGCCCAGGAACACTTCTTCCTGGTTTTCGCCGTACTCGACGGCGCCTAGCAGGTCGGAGAAGCCCCACTTGGTGACCATGGCGCGGGCCAGCTTGGTCGCCTGGCCGATATCGGACGAGGCGCCCGACGTGATGTGCTCCTTGCCGAAGATCAGCTCCTCCGCCACCCGGCCGCCGAACAGGATGGCGAGGCGCGAGGTCATCTGCTGGTAGCTCATCGAGTACTTGTCGCGCTCGGGAAGCTGCATGACCATGCCCAGGGCGCGGCCGCGCGGGATGATCGTGGCCTTGTGTACCGGGTCGGTGTTGGGAACGTTGAGCGTCACCAGGGCGTGGC
>JANPKX010000011.1:0-6310 GCA_031426235.1 Alphaproteobacteria bacterium
GGTGCCGACGCAGACAATCCGCCCGCCCGCCGCCCGCGCGCGATTAAGCCGCTCGGCCGTTGTGGCGTCGACCTCGCCCCACTCAGCGTGCATCCGGTGCTGGCTGACGTCCTCGACCTTGACCGGCAGGAAGGTGCCAGCCCCCACATGCAAGGTCACCCGCACCAGCCCGACCCCTTGTCGGTCCAGTCGGGCCAGCAACTCGGGGGTAAAGTGCAACCCGGCTGTGGGCGCGGCCACCGAGCCCTCCTCCCGCGCATAGACCGTCTGGTAGTCGGCGCGATCCTGGTCGTCCTCGGCACGCTTGGCCGCGATATAGGGCGGCAGTGGCATCTCGCCCTCGGCGATGATGGCCGCCATCAGGTCAGGCCCCGACAGGTCGAAGTCCAGAGTGACCTCCCCGCCCTCTCCCTTCGACGTCACCGCGGCTTGCAGCCCGCTGGCCAGGCAGGCCCGATCCGTGGCCTGGCCGAACAGGATCCGGTCGCCGGGCGCAAGCTTCTTTCCGGGCCGCATGAAGGCGGTCCAGAGATTCGCGCCGCGCTGGCGATGCAGCGTGGCTTCGACGGCGATCCGGCTCTCACCCCTCACCCGCACGCCCTTGAGCCGGGCCGGGATCACCCGCGTGTCGTTCACCACGAGCACATCACCGGCGCGCAGCAGTCCCGGAAGGTCGCGGACGTGCAGATCGCCAGGCGGACGCCCGGGTTCGACCAGCAGCAATCGCGCCGAATCCCGCGGGTTGGCCGGCCGCAGGGCGATCCGGTCGTCAGGCAGGTGGAAATCGAAGTCAGCAAGCTTCATGAAGGGCGAGGTGAAACACACGCGGCAGCGCTCGCGTCAAGGTCAGGTCGAACTCGCAGATGGCGAAACTCTGGTCAGCCCTGGTGCTGGTCGTCACATTGGCCGCCGCCACGGCGGCGCTTCTGGCGCAGGGGGGCCGGTGGAGCTGGACCCTTGACCTGTTCAGCCACTTCGCGCCGATCTATGGCCTCGTGGGCCTGGTCTGCCTCGCCCACGTGGGGCTGCTCGCCCGCGGCTTGCGTCACCTTGGCGTAGGCGCAGGCTTCGCGGCCGTCCTCGGCGCCGCCGCGTTGATGGCGCCGGAGTATCTCAGGCCCGCGGGACCGACGTCGGCGGCCCCAGCCGGGACGATCAAAGTCGTCCAGTTCAACATGCAACGCAGCAACGGCGACCTCGCGCGGATCGCGGACTGGCTGGCCACCGAGCGCCCCGATATCGTTACCATCACCGAAGCCAGGCATGACCTACGCGACTGCCTCACTCGCCAGTTCGGCTGGCGGACGGCCGGCGCTCATGGCGACCTAATCATCTTTACACCGGCGGCCTATACCGTGATGCGCAGGCCCGACCTCCCGAAGGGTGTCGACCTTACGTTCGTCAACGCTTCGTACGCGCAGGTCGGCGGACCCGTTGAGATCGTCACGACCCGGTTCCAGTGGCCGACCAATGAGGTCACCCGCAAACAGCCGGGGGGCTTGGCGTCAGTACTGGAACAGTTGCCTCGCGACCGGATGATTCTGACCGGCGACTTCAACGCGACGCCCTGGTCGCACCAGATACGGGCGCTGGACCGCTCGCTAGGCCTCGCCCGCCGTGACCGTGCCGTGGCGACATGGCCGGCCGAAGTGTTTGGACGAGCCTGGCCGCTGCCGATCCTGGCCATCGACCATGTCTATGCCGGGCCCGGGTGGGCGACGGTCAAGGTGGAGCGCGGACCCTGGCTGGGGTCAGACCATTATCCCTTGATCGTCACCCTGGCCCCGGTCAGGCCTTAGGCGTCGGCCGCGACCGTCATCGTGACGATCTTGCCCGGGCTGCGCGGGGGCTCGCCCTTGGGCAGGGCGTCGACGTGCTCCATGCCCTCGGTGACCTCACCCCAAACGGTGTATTGACCGTCCAGGAAACGGGCGTCGTCGAAGCAGATGAAGAACTGGCTGTTGGCCGAGTTGGGGCTGGAGCTGCGCGCCATGGAGCAGACGCCGCGCACGTGGGGCTCCTTCGAGAATTCGGCAGGCAGGTCGGGCTTTTTCGAGCCGCCCATGCCTGAGCCGGTCGGGTCGCCGCCCTGGGCCATGAAGCCCGGGATGACCCGGTGGAAGACAACCCCGTTGTAGAACCCCTCGCGGGCCAGGGCCTTGATCTGTTCGACGTGCTTGGGCGCCAGGTCGGGCCGCAGCCGGATCGTCACGGGGCCGGATTCAAGCTCCAGCTTCAGGGTGTTCTCAGCGTCCATCACTTCACCTCGACAGGAATGTTGATATCGCAGGCCGAAAAATTGGCCCCGCCGGCCGCACGGGCCCGCGCAATCTCGGCCTTGAACCACGGCCCGGCCGGGTCGATCACCTTGATCCTGGGCCGCTCGCCCTCGGGCATGTCGCTCAGCAGGCGCAAACGGGTCATCCGGTCCTGCGGTTCCTCGACAGGCTCGCCCACCTTGATCGCGCGCACGACGTCCTGGCCCGAGATCACCCGGCCCCAGGCGGTGTAGCGCCGCTCCAGCGCGGGGTACGGCTGGCGCATCAGAAAGAACTGGCTGTTCGCGGTGTTCTCATCCTGCGCCCTGGCGGCCGCGGCCACGCCGGGGCAGTAGAGGGCGTAGCCGGCCACCTTGCCGTCGCGGGTCAACGGAGCCAGCATCATCGACTGGGTCGACACCGGCACCGTTTTCACGAAGCCCAGCTCAGCGACGCTCTGATCTTGGACCAGGGCGAACGGCAGGTCCGGACCCCGCCGAAAAATAAACTCGGCCTTGATGTCGGGCTTGGTCGAGCCGCCCGTGCCGCGGTTCTCCGGGTCTCCGGTTTGCGCCATGAAGTCGTCGATGACGCGGAAAAAGGTCAGGCCGTCGTAGAAGTGCTCCAACGCCAACTCACGCACCCGCTCCACATGGACAGGCGCCAGTTCGGGCGTCATCTCGACGATGATCCGACCCTTGTTGGTGTCGATGACCAGCACGTCTTCAGGACGGGGCGTGCGCCAATCGGCAGCCGTCGGCCGAGCTGACGGTGCGGCCGGCGCAGGCGTTGCGGCGGGCCTGGGCTGCGCGACAGCGGCCGTGGCAAACACCGCGGCGCTGGCGGCGATCAGGGCAGTCCGGAATTTCATGGCGCTCTCGTAGCGGGCGGCCGGCGCGAAGACCAGCCCGTCCGACTAGGCCTCCGCGACCTTGGCCATCAGACGCAGCTTGACGGCCGGGCTGACGAACTTGTCGATCTCACCACCGAGTTGGGCGATCTCCTTGACCAGCTTGGACGCAATGGCGAGGTGACGCGGGTCGGCCATGAAGAAGACGGTCTCCAACTCGCGATCCAGTTCCTGGTTCATGGCGGTGATGGCGAACTCGAACTCGAAGTCGGTCATGGCCCGCAGGCCGCGCACCAGAACCTTGGCGCCGATGCTGCGCGCGAAATGCGTGGTCAGCCCCTCATAGGGCATGACGATGATCTCGGTGACGCGGCGGAGCGGTGCGACCGCCTCTTCGACGATCTCCACCCGTTCCGCCAGCGAGAACAACGGCCCCTTGCCGGCGTTTATCGCGACGCCGATCACCAGCCTGTCGACGAGCTTGGCGGCCCGCCCCATGATGTCCATGTGGCCGTTATGGATGGGGTCGAACGTCCCCGGGTAGAGCCCGACGCGGGTCATATGGTTGACGGCCCCCAACACACCTGCCCGCCGTTTCGCCGCCAAGGGCGCGTCTGGCAAGGAAAAAGTCGGGCGACGGGGCTGTGCCCTGCGGCGAGCCACCCCCAATGGGGGGAGGCGCGGTCGCGCGACCTGGGCGAAGTCCGGTTAAGAGCCGGCTGCTGTGGGTCGGAGGGAGCAATCGATGGCCATCGTTTCGTACAATCCGGGGTCCAGCACGGTCACCTTCGGCAATCTGGCGTCGCTCACGATCGGGTCGACTTCCATCGTCACGTCGAACGCGACCACCCTGGCGCTCAGGGTCGGAATCTCCGGCACAATCAGCGGCACGCTGGACGTCGTCTACGGCGGCAACTTCACCCTGCTGGCCGGCTTTCCCACGGGCGGCACGTTCACCAGCCTGCGCGTGGACCTGAATGCCCAAACCCTGATCTCGATTACGGACTTCTCAATCCCCTACGGCACGGGCGCGCCAGACTTTTCAAATCTCTCCGTGTTCCTCGGCGGATCTGATGCTCTGAACGGGGCGGCGCTGAACGACCTTCTTGAGGGCTTCGGTGGAGCCGACACGATCAGCGGCGCGGGCGGTCTCGACATCATGAACGGCAACACCGGTGACGACACCCTCTCCGGCGGCGATGGCGACGACGTGGTGCGGGGCGGCCGCGACAATGATGTCGTCATGGGCGGCGCAGGCTCGGACTTCGTCTCCGGCGACCGGGGTTCGGATACCGTGACCGGCGGCGCCGGCGCCGACATCTTCCACATCTTCACCGGCGCGGGGCTGGACCGTGTGACGGACTTCAACCGAGCCGAGGGGGACAGGGTGTTCGTGCTCGGCAGCTACACCGTGAGCCAGGTTGGCGGCGACACGGTGATCGACCTGGGGGCGGGGACCCAGATGGTGCTGGTCGGAGTTTCGCAGACAAGCCTGACGGGCGACTGGATATTCGGATAGGCAACGACCCCTCAGGCACCCCGCGCCGCGCGAGGGGCGGGCGAAGGAAAGCCAAAAGCGCTGGCGGGGCAAGCGCCAGCCCCTTCCCTGCCGCCCGCCCTTCCGTATAACCCGCTCTATGACCACCACCGTCTCCATGCCCCTCACCGCCGTCGCGCCCGGACATTGGAGGACGTTCGCGGGTCCGGAGTGGCGTAATCCCGGCGGCGGGCTCTGGGGTGGCTATGCGATCGGCCTCTGCGTGCGGGTGTTGGACGCTGAGCCGGAGGCCGTCGGCGAAGCGCTCTCGCTAACGCTGACCTACGCCGCGGCCCTCCCCGCCGGTGATCTGGACGTGCGGACACGCCGGTTGCGCCAGGGCGGCTCCATCGGGGTATGGGAAGTGGAGATCGCTCCGGCCGGCACGGGTGAGGTGGGTGTCCATGCGATCGTCACGATGGCGCGCCGGCCCAACACGCCAGACTTCGCCTTTGCCACAATGCCGCCTGCGCCGGACCCGCTTAGCCTGCCCAGTCCTGCCATGCCGGGCGGTCCGCGTCACTTCGGCGCAGCGGCGTTCGAGCGAAGGACGCTCGACACCTTCCCGCCGCAGCCGAGCAGCAATTCCCTGACGCTGGCGTGGGTGCGCTCGCGTCAAGGGCCGCTGGACAAGGCGTTGCTGGGGATGATCACCGACAACTCCGCGCCGCGCGCCATGTACGCGCTAGGGCCGGTCGTCTCGACCACGACCCTGTCGCTGACGGTCTATCTGCACGCGACGGTGGAAGAGATCGCCCAGGTGGGCGACGACTTCATCCTTGTGGAATGCGAGGGCCGCGTCGGTGGTCACGGCGCCTCGGACGAACGCTCCAGCTACTGGCGGCGCGACGGCAAACTGCTGGCGACCAGCGAACAGCTGGCCTGGTACCGCGAGCGACGGCGCGAGCCGCCGGAGTAGGCCGCGGGGCCAAATAGCGCGGTCGCCTACCGCCGCACCTGACCCTTGACGAGCTTTATCTCTACGCCTTTGCCGCTCGGATCCTTGGAACCCACGCTGGCGCCGATGTCAGTGGGGAAGACTTCGCAGAGGCTACCGATCAGGCGGGGCTTCGACTGGCTCAGGCAGACCTTGCCGCCGCGCACCTTCCACTTCCCGGCCAGGTCCAGACCTCGGCGGCTGAGGCCCGTCCAGGTCCCATCGGGCCGCAGCCAGATCTTCCTTGACCGTCCATCAGGGTCGACGGTGAGGACGGTGTTTCCGAACGCAGCCTCCACCTTGGCAGACGCCGGGGCTTCAGCGCGAAGGGGAAGTGGCGACGCGAGAGCGGCCAGCAGCAGAAGTGTTGGGCGGTTCATCCCAATGGAACGCGCTGGACCGCGAAACGCACGACCCTGATCTCATCTGATTCCGCTCTGATGGGTTGGGCCGCTCCGTCCAGCCCGCTCGAAGGCTCGGGCAAGGGATCAGCGATAAGTCTCTACCGCGAGGGCGCGAGCAGCGCCGAGCCGCGCACTGCCACGCACTACGGCCGGGGCGGCGCCGACCGTGAGAGCATCGGCGGCGAGCCAGGTCGACGTCCGGCCAGGCTAGGCCTCCGGAGCGTCCTCCGCCGTGGCGCCAGGCGCTGCATCGCCCTCCGTGACATCGTCCTCGCCCGTATCCGCCAGCCGTTCCACACCCACGACATGCTCGTCGGCGCTGGT
>JANPKX010000012.1:0-5374 GCA_031426235.1 Alphaproteobacteria bacterium
CGGCCCTCCTGCCCGAACGCTATAGAATGACGGTCCTCGCCGCGGGACACGCCCTTAGACGCATGGCTTACCGGCGTTTCTTGGTAGGCGCCCACGACGCGGGGCAAATACACCTTGAACACGGTCCCTTCGCCCACTTCGGAGTAGATTTTTACGTGGCCGCCTGACTGCTTGATGAAGCCGTACACTTGGCTGAGCCCAAGGCCTGTACCCCGTCCAACCGGTTTGGTGGTGAAGAACGGATCGAAGGCCTTCGCAATCACGTCTGCAGGCATACCCGAGCCGGTGTCGGAAATGGCTAGCAGAACATACTGTCCTGCGTTGAGGCCAGGCTCACTGGCGACATAGCCTTCGTCGAGGTGTGCGTTCTGGGTTTCGATGGTCAGCCGCCCCCCATCCGGCATCGCGTCGCGAGCATTCACCGCCAAGTTCAGGATGACGTTTTCCAGTTGGTTTGGGTCGACGTTTGCTCGCCATAAGCCGCCGCCCACCACGGTTTCGAGCCGCACGCTGGTCCCCAGGGAGTGGCGCAGGAGGTCGGACATACCGGCCACCAACCTGTTGAGGTCCGTCGGTTCTGGCCGCAGCGGTTGCTGCCGGGAAAACGCTAGGAGCCGCTGCGTGAGGTTTGCCGCCCGCTGTGCGCCTTCCGACGCGGCCTCGAGGTATCGACGGCTCCTATCATCGTCCCCTGCCCCTCGTCGACGAAGGAGGTCAAGCGAGCCAATCACCACGGCCAGCATGTTGTTGAAGTCGTGAGCTATGCCGCCCGTCAGTTGGCCGACGGCTTCCATTTTCTGGCTTTGCCGCAGTGCTTCCTGCGTACGGGCGAGTTCTTCTTCCGCCGCCTTTTCCGCGGTGATGTCGCGGCCAGAAGCGTAGATGAACCCCTCTTCCGGCGCAGCCATCCAAGAAAGCCAGCGAAACCCACCGTCTTTGTGCCGGTATCGGTTCTGGTAAACATTGAGCCTCCCGACAGCGGCCTGTTGGAGAGCGTCGGTCGTCGAGGCGCGATCCTCCTCGAGGATGAAATCGAAAGCGCTCTGGCCCGCCAGTTCGTCAGGGGTCCACCCCAGTATGGCCTCGACCGAGGGACTGACCGCCCGAAAGGCCCCGTCCACGCTAACCACGCAAAGCAGGTCCTGCGAATTGCGCCAGATCCTGTCCCGGTCGGCCGTTCGTTCGGTCACCTCCTGCTCAAGAGTCGCGTTCAGCTTGGCTAAGGCCTCACTGGTCGACTTCTGGTCTTCGATGTCTGTACTGGTGCCGATCCAGCGACGCGCCTTGCCATCTGAATCCAGGATCGGAAGCGCGCGCCCAAGATGCCAGCGGTAGGCCCCGTCAAAACGCCGAAGGCGAAACTCTGTCTCGAAGGGCTCGCCAGCCTCGATCGCCGCCAGCCATTTCCCTGAGGAGGCCAAGACGTCGTCGGGATGAACCAAGGTCGCCCAACTGCCGCCATCCAGGTCACCTGGCGAGGCGCCCGCATAAGCGTAGACGCGGTCATTGAACCAGTTGAGCCGGCCATCGGGCGCGGAGGCCCAGACCTGATTGGGCATCGCCTGAGCGAGCGTTCTGAACTCCGCCTCACTGGCGGCAAGAGCGGCTTCGGCGTCCGCCCGCTCGATGACCTGCCGGAGGCGCTCAGCGACGTCCTCCATGAACGCGATCTCCCCGCGGCTCCAGTTACGAACATTGCGATTGTTCAGGTAAATGATCGTGCGAAGTCTCGCGTCCCGCAGGAACGGCACCACCAGTATGGCGCGGGTGTCGACGCTGGATGCGGTTTCAAGTGTCCTGGCCTCAGCACTTAGAGGGTCCGAGAAAAGGTCGTCGACGACGACAGTGCTGCCAGCGCTCAAGCGCTCTACGATTTTTACGCCAAAGGCCTGGGCCGGAAGTTCCCCAAGCAAGGGGGGTACGGATCCGTCGGTCCAGCACACCGTATATCGAAAAATGTCCTGGACATGATCGAGCAGGCCATAACCCACTCTTGAGGCGCCGAAGTACCGGCCGAGCGCCGCACAGGCCGCGTTGAGCGCCTGGGTGGTGTCGCCGCCACGCAGAAGATCGACGATTTCCAGCATGAAGGCGTTGCGGTCGATCGCAGCATTTTGCGCGGTGAGATCCCCAATGGTTGAGGCGCCTACTTGCTCTTCGTCAGGCATTTGAAAATCCCGGCTCACTGGCGCCCAAAAGGCTCGCGCATTCCCTTCGCTCGCGCTCCCTGTGTCCCGTTTTAGCCCGTGCTCAGGGCTTGGCTCAAGGGCCGGCCGACGGTCGCGAGCGTGAGCGTGAGCGCCCGATGGGGACGCGCAGAAGGGTCGGTGTCCTACCCGCGATCTAAGCTTTCCCGTGTTTCGTCGCCCTAAGAGATCGCGCGGATCCGGCGTTTCGACATCGCGTCCAGGAACCGTGCGTCGCCAGGCGCATCATGGCAGGGGTCGCCGCGAATTCGGACGGATCGTCCAGAAGTCGGGTCACCGGCGTGGCCTTTCGACAGCGACCAAGCGACCGGCAGAAGCTGTTGCGGAACCCCCACCCTTGGTCTTAAATCGATCATCATTTAAAACCTTAGGTTTGATGCTTTGGGTCGCGAGCCAGGGCGCCAAGGAACCTAGCCGGGCTTTGGATTTGTCGGGTCGTCTCTGCACGGGGGGTTAGCGGTGGGGCTTCGCGAGACCGGGCCAGGATGGACCGTCCGGGGCCATGCAGAAGGGCCGCATCGACCGCCGCCAAGGCCCGATCCGCACGTTGTCCTCACGATCGCAACAGCTTGTTTAGGCTGTGCCGGCGGCTCAGCCACTGCCGCGGAGTTGCGTGGTGACGGCGATCAGAGCGTGGCGGAAGTGGTTGTTACGGCCCAGCGCAGGATAGAGAGTCTCCAAGACGTCCCCATTTCCATCGCTGTCGTCTCGGGGGAGACCGTCGCGCAGCCTGGCAACATCAACATCACTGATCTGAACGGTCTGGCGTCGAACGTGGTGCTGCAGACCCAGGGCCTCGTGGCCAATATCCCCATGATCGCCATTCGCGGCATGAGTTCATCAGATGCCGATCCCAACAGCGAGCCAAAGATCAGCACCGTTGTCGACGGGGTCTATGTGCCCTTCGCGGCGGCCACCATGCTTGATCTGTTCGACATCGAGCGGATCGAGATCCTCAAGGGTCCTCAGGGCGCGCTATTCGGCAAGAACAACCTTGCGGGAACCATCAACGTTATCACCGCCCGACCGACGGCTGACTCGGGGGTTGAAGTCCGAGGCACTATGGGGTCGAACGGCCTCGCTCAGTTCCGAGGCAAGGTGAACTCGGGCCGCTTCGCAAACGACATGCTGGCGGTGAAGCTCGCGGTGAATGTCCGAGACTACAACGGCTACAGCACCAACGTGATCACCGGTCGCAAGCTCAATAGCGAAGTTGTGCAGTCGTTCCGCGGCGCGATTGAATTCAACCCAACTGCGGACATCGATAGCCGTCTGGTTGTCGACCTGCTGAAGGAAAAGCACACCGGGCCCGCTCCGCATGTCATCGACAACGGCAACCCCGCCTATCAACTGCTCCCGGCCATCGTTCGCACGGACGTGCGCAAGGCGGCAATCGTGTTCGACCCGTACGCGAACACGAAAAGCTGGGGCCTAGCATCCACCACCAACGTCAAAGTGGGCAAGGGTGAGTTGACCGGTGTTATCGGCTACCGGCATTTAAGCTACGTCACGCGGGGGGATTTCGACGGGTTCATCACGCCGGTCCCCGGTCTCGACGTAACCCGCGACTTCACCGGATCATCGAAGAGTGGAGAACTCCGATACCTGTCCCCCATCGGGAACAAGGTCGATTATGTTGCGGGCATCTATTACGAGACCAACGCCTTCACGCAGAACAACACCGTACTACTAACGCCGACATCTAGGACCCTAGCCGTATTAACGCAGGACGCAGAAAGTTATGCCGGATACGCTATTCTGAGCTACCACATGCGCGATGCACTGACACTCTCGTTTGGTGGCCGTTATAGCTACGATGAGAAGAAGTATTACATAAAAGGCAGCGCGTTCGTGAATGGGATGCTCATCGCCCCATCCTCTTTCGAGGGCAACTTTTCGGACAACTGGAGTGAATTCACGCCGCGTGTAACAGCGGAGTACCGCGTCGCCTCGGAATTCAAGGCCTACGCTAGCTATTCACGAGGCTACAAAGCCGGAGGCTACAACTCTCGCGGCACAGTTCCGGAAAACGTCGGACCCTACGACCCCGAGACCGTGGACGCCTATGAAATTGGGGCAAAGTCCGACCTGTTCGACCGGCGGCTACGCCTCAACGCCGCTGTCTTCCGCAACGACTTTAGCGATCTGCAGGCTTCGGTCACCAAGCTGGGCGCGCTACGGGCGGAGGCTATCACGACCAATATCGCGGCAGCGCGAACCTATGGTCTGGAGATCGACGCAACGCTTAGGGCGACCCAGGACCTCACGTTGACCGGCGGCTTCGCCTACCTGCACGCCCGATACACGGACTTCTGTGCCGATACCGACGGGGTATTCACAAGCGGTGCGCCCGAGCCAAACCAGTGCGCGCCGGCCCAACCCGTACTCATCGGCGGCATTCCGAATGGTTCGTTCATCGTGCCGGTGGACTCCACGACGCTCGATCTGGCGAACGCACCGAAGTTTAACGTGAGCCTAGGCGCAGAATATCGCGTTCCGACCGAATACGGGACTCTTAGACTATATGCCGATGGACGGTATGCGAGTAGATACAATACTTGGGGAAGAAGCAACGATCCGGCTTACTATCGACAGTCTGCGACAATATTCAACGGAAGTATTAGGCTGGACAGCGCCGACAGTCGATGGTCGCTGACATTATACGGCCGAAATCTCACGGATATCAAGATCATATCCGGCGCCATCTCGGCTGGCGCGACGCCTGTACAGCAGTTTTATCAGCCGCCGCGAGAAATAGGAATCGATCTGGCCGCCCGCTTCTAAGGCGGTTGAGTCCCGGGCCGTTTTGATCGCGCTGTGAGCTAAGCCAGGGGCGTCGGGATGGAGGAAGTCAGTGGCAAGGTTAGTTGACCGGCGGGCCTTCGCGGCCGGCGCGATAACGGCGGCAGGCTTAGCCTCGCCGGCGCTGTCCAAAAGCCGCACGAAACTGAACGTCCTGATGTTCATCACGGACCAGGAACAGGGCCCGTTGAGCTGGCCTCGAGGCTTGCTCGCAAAGCTGCCCGCCCACCGCGAATTGCTCCGCCGTGGGCTGTGGGTTGAAAACTACAACGTCCACACAACCCCTTGCGGGCCGTCGCGCTCGACAATCTTCTCGGGCCATCACACCCAGCGAACGGGCGTCTATCTCAACTCGGACAACCCAC
>JANPKX010000013.1:0-2611 GCA_031426235.1 Alphaproteobacteria bacterium
TCGGCGTCGGCGACGGCATCGCCCGCGTCTTCGGCCTCGACAACGTCCAGGCGGGCGAGATGGTCGAGTTCCCCAAGGCCGGCGTTAAGGGCATGGCGCTGAATCTCGAGCGCGACAACGTCGGCGTCGTGATCTTCGGCCAGGACCAGGCCATCTCGGAAGGCGACGAAGTCCGCCGCCTGTCGGAAATCGTGGACGTTCCCGTCGGCCGCGGCCTGCTGGGCCGGGTGGTCAACCCGCTGGGCGAGCCGATCGACGGCAAGGGTCCGCTGACCAACGTGGCCGAGCGTCGCCGCGTCGACGTCAAGGCGCCGGGCATCATCCCGCGCAAGTCGGTGCACGAACCCGTGCAGACCGGCCTGAAGGCGATCGACACCCTGATCCCGATCGGCCGCGGCCAGCGCGAGCTGATCATCGGCGACCGCCAGACCGGCAAGACCGCCGTGGCGATCGACACGATCCTCAACCAGAAACAAATCAACGCCGGCACGGACGAGAGCGCCAAGCTCTACTGCATCTACGTCGCCATCGGCCAGAAGCGCTCGACCGTCGCCCAGATCGTCAAGACTCTCGAGGAGCGTGGCGCGCTTGACTACACGATCATCGTATCGGCCACCGCGTCTGAGCCTGCGCCGCTCCAGTTCCTGGCCCCGTTCGCGGGTTGCGCCATGGGCGAGTGGTTCCGCGACAACGGCATGCACGCCGTCATCATCTATGACGACTTGTCTAAGCAGGCCGTCGCCTATCGCCAGATGAGCCTGCTGCTGCGCCGCCCGCCGGGCCGCGAAGCCTATCCGGGTGACGTGTTCTATCTGCATAGCCGCCTTCTGGAGCGGGCCGCCAAGCTGAACGAGGCCAACGGCTCGGGCTCGCTGACCGCCCTGCCTTTGATCGAGACCCAAGCAAACGACGTTTCGGCCTACATTCCGACCAACGTGATCTCGATCACCGACGGCCAGATCTTCCTGGAAACCGACCTATTCTTCCAGGGTATCCGCCCGGCCGTTAACGTCGGCATCTCGGTCAGCCGTGTGGGCTCGTCGGCCAAGATCAAGGCGATGAAGACCGCGTCCGGACCGATCAAGGGCGAGCTCGCTCAGTACCGGGAAATGGCCGCCTTCGCGAAGTTCGGCTCCGACCTCGACGCCGCCACCCAGCGCATGCTGGCCCGCGGCGAGCGCCTGACTGAGCTTCTGAAGCAGCCGCAGTACGCGCCGCTGTCCGTCGAGGAGCAGGTGGCGGTGATCTACGCCGGCACCCGTGGCTACCTGGACAAGACACCCACCAACCAGGTCGGTCGCTTCGAGCGCGAGCTGCTGTCGCATCTGCACAGCAAGCACCAGGGCCTGCTGGACAAGATCCGCACCGACAAGGATCTGAAGGGCATCGAAGACGATCTGAAGGCCGCGCTCGCCGGCTTCGCCGACACCTTCGCCTGAAGCCGGACCTGAGGAGCGAGTAACCGGCAATGGCCACCGTCAAGGAAATGCGCACGCGGATCGCTGCGGTGAAGTCCACCCAGAAGATCACCAAGGCCATGCAGATGGTGGCCGCGGCCAAGCTGCGTCGCGCCCAGAACTCCGCCCAGAGCGCTCGGCCGTACGCCGCGCGGATGGCCGCCGTGATCGCCAATCTCGCGGCCGGCGTCAGCGGCGACGGCGCGCCCAAGCTGCTGGTCGGCACGGGATCGGACCAGCGCCATCTGGTGGTGATCGCGACCTCGGATCGCGGCCTGGCCGGCGGGTTCAACACGTCGATCGTCCGCGCCGCGCGCCAGCGCATCGATGCGCTGCTGGCCGAGGGCAAGGACGACAAAATCATGAGGGTGGGCCGCACGGCCCGCGACCAACTGCGCCGCTATCACGCCCAGCGCGTGGTCGAGACGTTCGAGGTTGGCGGCAACCCCTCGCTGGCCGTGGCCGACGAGGTCTCTGCCAAGATCCAGTCCATGTTCGAGGCCGGCGAGACGGACGTCGTGACGCTGTTCTTCAGCCAATTCAAATCGGTGGTCACCCAGACGCCGACAGCGCGCCAATTGATCCCCGCCGAAGTGATCGCCGGAGCGCCGGCTATCGACCTGAAGGGCGCGTCCTACGAATATGAGCCTGACGAGGAGACCATCCTCGCCGAACTGCTGCCGCGCAACATCACCACCCAGCTGTTCTCCGCCATGCTGGAAAACCAGGCCGGCTTCTTCGCCGCCCAGATGACGGCGATGGACAACGCGACCCGCAACGCCGGCGACATGATCGCCAGCCTCACCCTGCAGATGAACCGAGCCCGCCAGGCGCAGATCACCAAGGAGCTGATCGAGATCATCTCCGGCGCCGAAGCGATCTAGATCCTACTGAAAGAGCCGAACATGTCCGAAGCCGCCACCAAGAAGCCCGCCGCCCGCAAGCCTGCCGCCCCGAAGGGCGCCGGCGTTGCCCCGGCGACCGCCCAGGCGGTCGCCACTGGCCGGCTGGTGCAGATCATCGGCGCCGTCGTCGACGTGGAGTTCGTGGGTCATCTGCCGGCGATCCAGAACGCGCTGGAGACCACCAACACCGACCAGCGGACCGGCGAGCCCTTCCGCCTGGTGCTGGAAGTGGCCCAGCACCTGGGCGAG
>JANPKX010000014.1:0-13365 GCA_031426235.1 Alphaproteobacteria bacterium
ACCACATGCTGGAGAACGCCGCCGCCGCAGACGTGGTGCTGTCGTCCGACCTGGTCGCGCGCCTAGACGCCCTGGGCGGCGCTGTGACCGGCTCGCGCTATCCGGAGGCGCTGCAGGCCTCGGTGGATACCGAGCGGATGCCGGGGGAGTAGGGGGCGCCTACTCCCGGGTCGGCGTGCGGTCGCGGATGCGGTCGAAGCCCGCCTTGATGGCGGCGAAGCGGGCGTCGATGACCGGCTCGAACTCGGCGTCCGTGAAGATATAGGGCCAGTCGCCCTCGATGCCCTCGCGGACCAGCTCGCCGACGTAGAGGGGGTCGATGCCGGCCTCGATGCGCTGGCGGATACCGGCGATCCACTCGGGGGGCACGTCGGCGACGAGCGCCTGGGGCGTGTCGGCGAACCGGCCGGGGCGATTGCGGCCGGAGTCGGCGATGCGGGTGCGGATGAAGCCGGGGCAGAGCACCGAGACGCCGATGCCGCGCGGGGCCAGCTCGTTGCGCAATCCCTCGGAGAGAGCCACGACGCCGTACTTGCTGACATTGTAGGCGTTGCCGGAGCCGGAGATCATTCCCGCGATGGAGGCCGTGTTGACGATGTGGCCGCCCTGGCCGTGCTGCTCGATCAGAGGGCCGAAGATTTCCACGCCCCAGATCACCGCCATCAGGTTGACGTCCAGGGTCCAGTTCCAGGCCGCGTCCGTCCAGGCGCCATAGCCGCCGCCCCCGCCGACGCCGGCGTTGTTGACCACGATGTCAACCCGGCCGTAGGCGGCGAGGGTCGCCTCGGCGGCCGCCTGGAGCTCGGCTTTCAGCGAGACGTCGGCGCGGACACCCTGGACATCGGCGTTGGTGGCCCGAAGCCCGGCCAGGGCCTTGTCGAGGGCGTCCCGCTCGATGTCGCAGAGCACCACCTTGACGCCGGCCTGGGCGAGCGCCGTGGCGATGCCCAGGCCGATGCCCGAGCCTGCGCCGGTCACGAAGGCCACTTTGTCGGTCAGGTCCTGCATGATGTGAGTCACCCCTCGTTGCGGCGGCCGCACCGTGCGCCCGCCATCACCGCGCTGTCCAGGCTGGTTGCCCGACGCCGTCCAAACGGGTGGCGCGGCCGTGGAGGGCGACTTCGCGGAACTGGTAGATCCAGGCGGCGGTGGGGGCGTTCACCCAGCCGCCGTTGAGGCGCATCTGCAGGATCGGGTCGGGGCCGCCCGCGTGCTTGCGGCGGCGCGGCGAGCGGGGGTCGTCGAGCTCGGCCAGGGGAATGCGCCAGGCGGCGTGGACCTCGACCGGGTCGGGCGTCAGGGTCACCTCGTCATCGGACCAGAGCACCACGGGCGTTACCCGGTGACCGCCGAGGGTGACGAAGTCGTCCAGCAGACCCAGGGCCGCCTCGGCCGGCAGGCTGACGCCCAGCTCCTCGGCGGTCTCGCGCCGGGCGCCGTCGAAGGCGCTCTCGCCGGGATCGAGATTGCCGCCGGGCAGGGCATAGTTGCCGGCGTTGCGGCGCATGGTCAGGGCGCGGCGGGTCAGGATGAAGGTCGGTCGGCCCTGATGCGGCGAGATCACCAGGGCGACGGCGGCGGTCCGGCCCGCATGGGCGATCTCCCGGCGCGGGAAGGCGGCGAGGTTGGCCGCGATGCGCGCCTTGAGCCCAGGGTCCGACAAGGCCGCTAGCGCCCGTCGCCGACGACCGCAAAGCCCTCGTAGCCGTTGGCCGCGACCGCGTTGCACTTGTCACGGTAGACCGGAAAGCCGCCGATGTAGGGCATGAAGACGCGCGGCTTGCCCGGCACATTGGCCCCCAGGTACCAGGAGTTGGCGAGAGGGAAGATGGTCGGTTCGGCCACCGCGTTGACGTGGGCGACCCATTCGTCCTGGGCCGCGGCGGTGGCCTCGATGGCGCCCATCTGGCGTTGGCTCATCCAGGCGATGCAGTCGGAGATCCAGTCCACGTGCTGCTCGATGGCGACGGCCATGTTGCAGAGCACCGAGGGGCTGCCGGGGCCGGTGACCACGAACAGGTTGGGGAAGCCGGCGACCATCAGGCCCAGATAGGTGCGCGGGCCCGCCGCCCATTCGTCGGTCAGCGCGACGCCGCCGCGGCCGCGGATGTCGATCTTGCCCAGCGCGCCGGTCATCGCGTCGAACCCAATGGCGTAGACGATGGCGTCGGCCTCGTAGGTCGCGCTGGCGGTGCGCACGCCCTTGGGGACGATGGCCTCGATCGGCTCGTCGCTCAGGTCGACCAGGGTGACGTTGAGCCGGTTGAAGGTGTCGTAGTAGCCGGTGTCGACGCACAGGCGCTTGGCGCCGATGGGGAAGGTCTTGGGGGTCAGTTTCTCGGCGGTGACCGGGTCCTTGACGATCTCGCGGATCTTGGTGGCGACGAAATCCACGGCGGTCTTGTTGGCGGAGAGGTCGGCGGTGACGTCGGCGAAGGCGCCCAGCAGGGCGAAGCCGCCGATGGCCCAGCGTTCCTCATAGGCGGCGCGGTGCTCCTCCGCGGTCGCCTCGACCGCCAGCCGCTCGGTCTGGCCGACGCCGCGGATACCGAAGCCGGTGTTGCGAGCCTCGGCCCGGCGTTCGGCCCGGTTCTCCGCCCAGTCGCGCGCCACCTCGGGATCCACCGGGCCGTTGTGGGCCGGCACGCTGAAGTTGGGCGTGCGCTGGAAAATGGTGACGTGGGCGGCCTCAGCGGCGATTAGCGGGATCGACTGGATGGCCGACGAGCCGGTGCCGATCACCGCCACCCGCTGTCCGGCAAAGTTCACGCCCTCGCGCGGCCAGCGGCCGGTGTGCCAGCTGGGGCCCTCGAAGCTGTCGGCGCCGGGGAAGCGCGGCTCGTTCATAACCGACAGGCAGCCAGTGGCCATGACGCAGTAGCGGGCGGAGACGCGCTCCCCGCCGTCCGTGGTGATCGCCCAGCGGTTCGTCGCCTCGTCGAAGGCGGCGGCGGTGACGCGGGTTTCGAGCTGGATATCGGGCCGAAGGTCGAAGCGGTCGGCGACGTGGTTGAGGTAGCGCAGCAGCTCGGGCTGGGTGGCGTAGCGCTCGCCCCAGACCCATTCGGCGTCGAGCTCGGGCGAGAAGGAGTAGGAATACTCCTGGCTCTCGATATCGACCCGCGCGCCGGGATAGCGGTTCCAATACCAGGTGCCGCCGACCCCGGTTCCGGCCTCGAAGAGGCGGGCGGTGAGGCCCTGCTGACGCAGCCGGTGCAGCATATAGAGGCCGGAAAACCCCGCCCCCACGATCACCGCGTCATAGGTCGCCGTCGTGCCCATCCGTCTGCTCCCGCCCTTGCCTTTGCGCGAAGCATAGACCGAATGCGGCGTGCCGCCATGCCTGCCGCTACGGAGGGGGTGGCATCCACGCGCGGGCTTGGTCATGGTCGCGGGCGGGAGGCATGACATGGCTGTACGCGACGTGGCCGAGCCGGCGGCGGCTGCCCGGGCCGGGCCGACCGGGTTCGGGGCCTACCTCTTCGCGCATGGGGCCTGGTTCCTGGCCTTCGGGCTGCAGATGGTGCTGTTTCCCTACCTCGTGCGGGTGGTGCTGCAGGAGAGCGAGGTCCGGTTCGGGCTGGCGCAGGCGGCGATGCAGTTTCCCACCGTCCTGTTCATCCTGGTCGGGGGCTTCGTCGCCGACCGCAGCGACACCCGGCGGACGGTGCTGCTGGGGTGCGGCGTGACCGGGATCGCCTTCGCGGTGCTGGGCGGCTTCGTGGCGGCGGGCCAGCTGACCTATGGGCTGGTGATCGCCTACGCCCTGTCGATCGGCGTGATCGGCGCCTTCGTGACGCCGGCCCGGGACTCCCTGCTCAGCCGCGTGGCGCCGGGCGGGGTGCACCAGGCGGTGACCTTCGCCTCGCTGGCGCAGTTCGCGGCGCAGATCGTGGGCATGGCGATCGCCACCCTGGCGCCGCTGTTCGGCATCCCGGCGCTGTTGTTCGGGCAGGCCGCCCTGATGATCGCGGCGGCGGGGGCGGCGGGGCGGATCCGTCCGCGGCCGGCCGGTCCGGCCCGCATCCGCGAGGGCAGCGTCTTGCGCTTCATGGCCGGAGAGATCGGCGGGGGCTTCCGCGCGGCGGTCGCCTCGCCGGTGATCCTGCCGGTGGTGATCTGCGCCACGGGCATGGGGATCTGCTTCATGGGCGCGTTCGCGGTGCTGCTGCCGCTGATCGTGCAGAGCTATTTCCCGGCCGACCTGTCGGGCCATGCGCGCACGCAGATCGCCCAGGCGCTGGGGATCTTCAACCTGGTGTTCTGGGTGGGCTCGATGATCTCGGCGACCGCGCTGGCGCGGGCGGGCCATCTGCGGCGCAAGGGTGTGCTCTATCTCGGCGCGCTGGCGACCGGCGGGCTGGTGCTGGTGATCTGCTCGATCCCGATGCCGTTCTGGCTGTTGTGCGTGGCGAACTTCGTCTGGGGGCTGGGCGGCGGGGTGGCCATGACCCTGGGCCGCAGCCTGGTGCAGCAGCACGCCCCGCCGGACAAGCTGGCCCGGGTGCTGGCGATCTTCACCCTGGGCCTGATGGGCGGCGCGCCGGCCGGCGCGGTGCTGTACGGCGTGCTGGCCCACGCCATCGGCCCGCACGCGGCGATCCTGTTCCCAGGGGTGCTCATGCTGGCGATCGTGGGGTCGGTGGCGGTGTTCTCGCGGCTGCGGTCGCTGGATGAGGCGGGTCCGGGGTCGCGGACCGGCTAGGCCCCCAGTAGTTCGATTTCGTTGCCGAGGCTGGCTTCGAAGTCCTGGAGGATGTCCATCAGCTGGAGGCCGTTGGCGTGCAGGGGCTTGCCCTGGGCGAACTGGTAGCGCCAGTAGGTGGCGATGTGGCTGACGAGGCCGCAGCCTTCGCCGAGCGAGATGAACATTTCGGGCGACTTCAGCAGAAAGTCGCGGAAGGCGACCGCGTTGCCCTGGCCGGTCAGCAGGCCGAAGGTCTCATCGTAGACGTTGAGGTGGCCCATCACCGTCTTGACCTGCCGCTCCATCTTGGTGCGCAGGCGCACCTTGGTGGCCTCGAGCTCCATCTTGGTCTCGCTGTCGATCGGCCCGATCACGCGCACCCGGCCCAGCTCGCCGAAGACGTCCTTGAGGTTGGGCCATAGGCTGTTGAGCACCCACTTGTAGTAGAGGAAGCCCTTCCAGGCGAAGATGCCTTCCTTGTAGTTTTCGGGCTCGAGCCGAAGGGTCAGGCGCAGGGGCTCCAGCCGCGCGTCGGTCTTGGCGGACAGCAGGGCCTCGACCAGCTTGGAGATGTTGCCCTCCATGCCGTCGGCGTCCTTGTAGGCCAGCTCGATCAGCTTCGCGATTTCAGAGCCGACGAACCGCTGCATCCGGGCGAGGTCAGGGGCCGAGATTTCGAAGTGGCTGGGGCTGATGTCGAAGCCACGCCGCTTCATGTGCTCGCGCAACAGGAAGGGGTCCAGCGAGGGCAATTCGTCGATGGCCTCCAGCACCGCCACGTCGCGCTGCAGGTCGGGCGCCTCCCCGCGCAGTTCCTCGAAGGTGTCCAGCCACCCGCGTTCCGAGACGAACAGCGAGCGCCCGCCCAGGCCTAGGTCGGTACGGGTGAAGGGGATGATCACCTTGGTCGCGGAGTAGCGATGGCGGTCGAACGCTTCGCGCTCCTGCTCGCGCAGGCGATGGCGCACGATCACCGCGCCGTTCAGGGTGTCGGCGATGAAGAAGGGCTGTTGCCGATGCTCGGGATTGTTCTCGTTGCGGGCGCTGAGCGCCGCGAGGTTCAGGACACGGCTGGTCGAGGCGGTCTTTTCCAAACCGCGCAAACTTCGGAAAGTGCGGTCCGACGCCTTACCCACGTGATGACAACCCCAGGACGTCTGCCCGCGCTGAGAACCGGCGCGCGCGACTGAACGCCATTTACCCGACCAGACGACGCAATGGTTAAGCTTAATGTGTTAAGATTCGCTACCCCCGCCGAGCCTTCGCCCCGTACCGCGTAACCACGATACCCAAAATGGGTTCAAGCTTCAGTTAACGGCGTCCGCGGGCGTATTTGCACGTTCGCACAAAGGCGCCGCCGCGCGTCCAAGGCTTGCGCCTGGCGGGCAACACGAACAGTTTGCCGGCATGAAGCTTGAGGGGTGGCGGATTCGGTGGCAATGGGTCCTGGCGGGCGCGGCCTGGGCCTGCGCCGCGCAGGCCGGGGCGGACGAGGTGCGCACCACCTTTCCGCCCGCCCTGGAGCGCGAGCCGCTGTTGCTGTGGCTGGAACGCGAGACCGACATCCTGCCGGGGCAGGTGGTGGCGGTGACGCCGCAGGCGCTGACCTCGGTGGTCTCGGCATTTCCGGCGGCTGGCGGCGAGGGTCCGCGCGTGGTGATCCGCGCCGAGGCGCTCAGCCCCGAGACCCAGACACGCACCGGGGCGCTCTCATGGCATGTCTCGCTCAATGCGGACTGCACCCGGCGCCGCGTGCGGATGGGCGAGACCACGGGATATCGGGAGCGCAACCTGATCGGCGAGCGCCAGGTGCTGCGCGCGGCGGAGACCGAATGGCGCACGCCCGACCCCGGCACGGCCCTGGACCACGCGCTCAGGGCCGCCTGCGACCGCGATTTCGCCGGACCGTTCAAGGCCTCGGCGGTGCGGCTGGCCGAGGCAGACCTGCCGCCGGGGCCGCGGACCGAGCCGGAGCCGCCTGTGCCGGCTGTGGCGCCTGAACCCCCGACGGCGCCCGCGACTGTCCGGCTGGCGAACGCCACGGTGACCGCACCGCCGGCCCGGCCGGCCGAGCCTCGATCCCGCCAGCCCAAGCCGCCAGCCCTCGGCCGGACGGCCTCTGGCTTCGTTGCGCAGATCGGCGCGGTGAGCTCGGACGGGGAGGCGGGGCGCCTGTTCGCCGGTCTGGGTGCGCGGACGGCGGGCCGCTCGACCTGGGTCGAGACGGCCGACGTGGGCGGGCGCGTCTGGCGCCGGGCGGTCGTCGGCGGCTTTCCGGACGGGCCGGCGGCGGCGCGCTTCTGCGCCGACCTGCGGGCCTCGGGCCGCGCCTGCTTCGTGCGCCCCGCGCGGCCGTCCTGAGCCACCAGCGCCGCGCCGGACGCGTGTGGTAAAGGTCTGGTCCACAAGCGCGCGTCGGTGGTACGACTGGCCAAGCATGGAAAGCCGCCTGTGACTCCGAGACGAGGTGTGTTCGGGACGCTTCGCGCCGCGCTGATGAGCCCGCTGACTGGGCCCATCGCGACCGGCATTGCGCTGGCCCTGGCGGCAGCCCTGGGCGTGTCGGCCTCCGCGCGGGACGCGGAACGGGCGGCCTACGAGGCGCGTATCGAGACCTTGCAGGCGCAGGCCGAGCGCACGCGGGAGGGCTTGAAAGCCGAGCTGGCCACCTGTCACGCCCTGCGCGCGGCGCGGCCAGCGGGGGCCGACGGTCCGGCAGGCGAGCCGTCGGACGGGGCGCGGCGACTGCTGCAGCAGCAGCCCGAGGGCATCGACGCCTGCGCCCGGATGGAGAGCGCCGACCGCGCCGTGCTGGGGAACCTGCGCAAGTGATCCGGCCGGGGCTCGCGGTCATGCTGCTGGCCGGCCTGGCCCTGGCGGGGTGTCAGACGATGGGTCGCGGCAAGCGCGCGCCGGCGGTCGTACCGCCCGCACCGGCTGCGGCCCCCGTCAGGAGCGCACCTGCCCCGGCGCCGCGCATCCTGTTCCTGCCGCGTCCTGCGACACCTCCCAAGGCGTGCGTGCCACGCTCGCTGGGCGCGCCGCCTCGCTATCCCGACACCGACGCGGCGCTGCGCGGCGCGGCCGGCGCCGCTGACCGCTACCAGCTGCTCGCCGCCGGCCGGATCCTGCGCCAGCAGCGCCTGGACGAGCTCGAGCGCGCGATCGCCGGCTGCCGGTAACGAAACAGCGCCCCGGGATATCTCCCGAGGCGCTGCGACATCACGTCATTCCAATCAGCGGAAGCGGTACTGCAGTTCCACGCCGAAGGTGCGGGGCGGAACGTACGAGATCGTCTGGTTCACCGTGTTGAACAGCGGGTGGTTGATATTGTTACCGACCGAGTTGTTGGTGATCCGTGTCGCGCTGGCTCCTGCGGATCCGCGTTGGTCGAACGCGTTCTTCAGGTAGCCGATGGCCGTGAACCGACCGTCCTTGTCGTTGTAGAGAACGCGCAGATCCGTCTGACCATAGGACTTGGCCCGATTGTAGTAGCGGTTGAACACCGAGTAGTAGGTTCCCGCCCGCCACACATAGCTGGCCGACGCGGATAGACTGCCGCCTTCCAGATCCCAGGTGTAGTTGGTGTTGATCGTGAACCGGTGCGGCGTGGATGACGGCAACCGCGCACCCGAGATGTCCTGGTTCACATTCACCAGCAGCGAGCAGGCCGCGGTTCCCGTCCCTGTGGGCGAGCGCCCCGGAATGCAGGCATTGGGCGCCTGGGCGCTGGCCGGCGCAAGGGTCGCGCCGGGTTGGATGGCCAAGGGATCATCTGCATCCGGGGTGAAGACCCCGTTTTTGATCTTGGCGTTCAGGTAGGAGTAGTTCGCCAGGATCTGCAGCCGGTCGATCGGTTGCCAGGTCGTCTCGATCTCGAGCCCGTAGTTGCGAGCCTTGGGGACGTTGACAAAGCGGGTCTGGTTCGTGCCGAGGGTCTCGTTGAAGAACGAGAGCGGGATCTGGATGTCCTGATAGTCATAGTAGAAGGCCGAGACGTTGGCCTGGAACCGGCGGGCGAAGGTCTTCTTCAGCCCGATCTCATAGGCGTCGATCGTCTCCTTGTCGGTCGTGACGAAGGTCTGCAGGGTGGTCGTTCCAGAATCGAAGCCGCCAGCCTTGTAACCGCGCGAATACTTCACATACGCCAGGGTGTCGGGATCCGGCTTCCAATCGATCCCGAATGTGCCCGTGATGGCGTTCCAGCTCTCCACCAGAAGGCGGTGCCGCAGGCCCGTGGTGGGATCGGTATAGATACCGGCGACACCACCGACGACGGACGGGTCGGTGACTTGGACGCCATTGATCACGCTGAAACCGGGCGAAGCCACAGCGGTCACGTCAACCGGCCGGCCGTTGACCCGCGAAATGGGGCAGGTGGCTGTATACAGGCAGAACAGGCGAGCGCTCTCGAACGAGCGCTTCTTGTCGTAGGTATAGCGCAGGCCGGCGTTGATCTTGAACTGTTCCGTAGCCTGCCAGTCCACCTGGCCAAAGGTCCCGTAGGACTGGCTCGAGTTCTCCGAGCTGCCGTAAGCATAGCGTCGCAGGGGGTTTGGCGCGGCCGCGGCCGTGGAGAGCGGGTTGGCGGCGTTGAACAGGACCGGGGTCTCGAAGCGCGCGTCATCGGGGTAGCGGGCGTCGGAGAGCGTGTAGTTCGAGCCTTCCCGGAACTGGTAGAGGCCGAGCAGCCACTGCACCGGACCGTCGTGGGTCGAGGCGAAGTCCAGCTCGTTCGAGAACCACCAGACCTCTTCCTGGTACTGGTTGTGCCGGCGCGGGAAGTAGGGGGCGTTCACCGTCGCGCCCGGCGCCAGCGGGTTGGCCAGGGGCAGAGTGAAGGGCGCCTGCCGCGAGGTGCCGTCGAGATCGGTCTGGAGCCGATAGTCGTAGTAGGTCAGCCCGGTGATGTACCGGATGTCAAAGTCCGTAGCGTGGAACGTTGCGTTCAGCGTCGTCGTGTTGCTCTCCAGGTTGATGTAGTTGCCATCATCCGTGTCGAAGCAAAGCTGGCAGGTGTTGCCAGCCAGGGCGCGGCTGGCGAAGCCGAAGCCCTCAGAGTTGGGCGTCAGCGCCGACTGCAGCGCCACGTCGGTGACCCGGTTGCCGTAGGCTGCGGTCGTGCGTCCACCTGGGCCGCGGCCCAGGGTATGCCACTCGGACGTCGTGTGCTTCAGCCACCAGTCGAGCTTGCCGTCCGCCAGGCTGCCGTCGAGCTGGCCTTCCACGGCCCACTGGGTGCCGCGGTTGCCCTCATCCTTGCCGTTCGGATTGAGGTTATTGTACACGCCCTTCCCGATGTTGGAGTAGGAGCCCACCAGGCGCCCGCGGACCGTGCCGAACAGCGGGCCTGAGATCGCCCCTTCGCCCAACTTGTTGTCATAATTGCCGTAGCCGGCGCGCACCTCAGCATAGAGGTCGTCAGTCGGCCTCTTGGAGATGATGTTGAGCGCGCCGCCGATGGCGTTCTTGCCGTAAAGCGTGCCCTGCGGGCCGCGCAGCGCTTCGGTGCGCTCGATGAACAGGGTGGACGACGCGAAGGCTGTCACCGACGAGGTGTAGAACCCGTCATTGTACATGGCCACGCCGCCCTCAGTGGAGCGGTTGTTCGAGAACCGCCCAATGCCGCGCAGGGCGATGCGGTCGTTGTTGGTGGAGTAGGACAGGCCCGGCGTGAAGTTGGTCAGGTCCTGGACCGAGTTGATGCCGACCAGCTCGCGCCGCTCGTCGGTGAAGGCGGAGACGGCGACCGGTACGTCCTGCAGGGACTGTTCCCGCTTTTCCGCCGTGACCACCAGCTCTTCGATTTCGTTGCCGGCGGTGGCCTGCGCCAGGGCCGATCCCCCTGACATTGCCGTCAGCGCAAAGACGCACGACAGCAGAACCTGCTTCCTGGATAACATCTGGACGTTTCCCCAACCCATTTTCGAATGGCGCTTTGTCGCGCCTGGATTCGAATGTCCCGTATGGTTTGTGACGCGTCAAGAAACCTTCGCGTTACGCTGTAAGCCACCGACGAAAACCTGCAAAGCCGATCGGAGGTTGGGCGTTTCGGCCCAGGGGCTTGTTCCTACTCGGAAATATCCACCGCTTCAGCCTTGCGACCCTCGGTCTCGGCCAGCCGGGCACCGCCCAGGATGCCGGGAAGGGCATAGTTACCTTCGTGACAGGCGTATTCGTACATGGGGCCGCGCGTGGCGTTCAGCGCCATCTGGGCGCGCCACGGCTGGGTGAAGACCTTGGGGTCCTCCACCCGGAATTCGTAGAGAATCTGGGTCGGGGAGACCCGGGTGAAGCGTTCGGTGACGCGGGCGTCCGGGGAGAGGTAGAGGCTGGCCCCGAAATAGGGCCGCAGGCTCTCCTGCGGATTGAAGCGGGTGGTCTCGACCACCAGGGTCTCGCCCTCCCAGCGCCCGACGCTGTCGCCCATCCAGGCGGTCAGGCCTGTGGCCTTGCCGGCGAGGGGGATGATGCGGGCGTCGTGGTTCATCTCGACCACGATGACCACGTGATCGCGCGCCTGCTGGATCTGGTAGTTGTTGTTGTAGAGCACGTTGAGCATCGGCGGTCCGGCGCTGGAGCCGAAGCCCAGGATGCACCGTTCGCCCAGGGGCCGGCCCTCGGGCCCGTCGAAATTGGTGCGCGCGCTGGCCAGGGTGTCGGCGAACAGCTTCCGGCCAGCCGGACTGTAGGGCAGTTTGCCGTCGGCGGGATCGACCAGCCATGAGGTGCGCACCTCGCCGCCGATGCGGCCGAAGGCTGCGCCGGGGTCGATCCAGACGGTGTTGTAGCCGCCCGGGTCGTCGGCCTTGGGCGGGGCGCCGGCGTTGGGATCGGTAGGACGGTTCGAGGCCGCCATCATCCGGGCCCGGGCCGCCTCGGCGGCCTTGGCCTGATCCTCCGTGATGGTCAGGGCCTTGAACTGGGCTGGCCGCTCCAGACTGGTCAGCGAGGCGTTGGTCCAGGTCCCTTCGAAGTCGGGCTGGCCGAAGGCGTTGCGGGGCGCCTTGTAGGCCTGGGCCTGGGCCGCGCCGGCGAGGGCGGCGGCCAGCACTAGGGCGGCGATCAGGGCGCGCATGAGCCTCAAGCCTTGGTGGGCGCGAGTGCGGCATAGACCGCCTTGGCCGAGCTTTCGCGCACCGCCGGCGTGCCGCCGCCGGGGATCGAGCCGTTGAGATTCTGGATCATGCCCACGAAGACGATATCGTGGGTCGGATCGATCCAGAACCAGGTGCCGAAGGCGCCGCCCCACCAGTAGCTGTCCTGGCCCTGCGGCAGGCCGCTGATGGCGGGGTTCTCGTGGACGGCGAAGTCCATGCCGAAGCCGAGCCCCTTCTGGACCGGGCCGTAGAGGTCGATCCCGACGCCGGGGCGCAGCACCGACTGGCGCATGAGCTTGACCGTCTCGGGCTTCAGGATGCGGGCGCCCTCCAGCACCCCACCGTCCAGCAGCGCCTGGCAGAACCGGAAATAGTCGGGCGCCGTGGAGAAGAGGCCGCCTGAACCCGCGAGGAAGGCGGGCTTGGTCGTCTGGATCCGGGCCTCGCCCGACGGAACGACGACGCCCTCAGCATAGGTGTGGATCCGGGCCACGCGGCCGGCCTTGGCCGGATCGACCCAGAACTGGGTGTCGGCCATCTTCAGCGGCGTGAAGATATGGCGCTGCATGTAGTCGGCCAGATCGAGGCCCGAGAGCTTCTCGACCACATAGCCTTGGATGTTGACGGACGGCCCATAGGCCCAGTCGGTCCCGGGCTGGCTGGAGAGCGGAAGCCTGGCCAGCTTGTCGATCATGTCCTGCAGGTTACCGGCCGACAGGCCCGAGGCGGCGTACACCGAACTGACCCCGAAGCCGGCCGTGTGACTCATCAGCTGCGCCATGGTCATCGGCGCGGCCTGCTCGACGAGGGCGCCGTCGGCGGCCTTGACCTTGAGCCCCGCGAACTCGGGAATGTGGCGCGCAACCGGATCGTCCAGCTTCCACTTGCCCTGTTCCCAGAGCTGCATCATCGCCACGCCGCAGATCGGCTTGGTCATCGAGGCGATGCGGAAGATGGTGTCGGTGACGATCGGCGCGGGGCCGGAAATGTCCTGGCGGCCATAGGCATCGAGGTTCACGACCTTGCCCTTGCGGGCCAGGAGGGTGACGGCGCCGGCGAGCTGCCGCTGGTCGACGAGGGCGTGCATCTGGGCGTTGAGCGCCGCGACGCCGGACGCCGAGAAGCCCGCGCTGGCTGGCGGCTGGACCGCGATCCGGGCCCAGGCGGGCAGGGCAGCAAGGGCGGCGGCGCCGGTTCCGGCAGCGAGCAGATGGCGGCGATTGAACATGTAAGTCTCCCCAGGCGTGGTCCGTCGCGCGGACTCTCATTGGGACGTCAGCATCCCGTGCCTTCGAAAGCTAGACTCGCGGTTTTGCAGGGGTGTGTCAGGCCGAGCACGGCCCCGGCGCCCCTTCTATCAATTCGCGGTCCTTAGCCCGCCACGCCTACGCACCCCGGAGGGTCGCGGCATCCAGCTCATCGGAGAACACCTCAAGGCCAGGTGGCGGCTCGGGGTTGGGGCCTCCGCCGCCAGCCAATCGACTGAGAAGAAAGTCCACCGCGCTCGCCATCTGCACCGCGCTGTAGGGCTTGGGGAACGAGCCGATCGCGACGGTCTTTGCGGATTGCGCGCGGCTG
>JANPKX010000015.1:0-2016 GCA_031426235.1 Alphaproteobacteria bacterium
CCGCTCGGCGACCGCCCGCATGGCCGCCTCGGCGCGAGGGCCGTCGGTGAGGTCGATGTTGGGCAGGGCCAGGACATCCGGACCGTTCGGAGCGCTTGTCGGGGCCGTGGGGGCGAAATCGATCAGGGCGAGGCGCGCGCCCTGCCCTGCGGCGGCGCGCGCCACCGCGGAACCCAGCACCCCAAACGCACCGGTGATCGCAACGACGCGGCCGACCATTGCGAGCGCCCCTAGAGCCGCTCGACGATGGTGACGTTGGCCAGGCCGCCGCCCTCACACATGGTCTGCAGGCCATAGCGCTTGCCCCGGGCCTTGAGGGCATGAACCAGGGTCGTCATCAGCTTGGTTCCGGATGCGCCCAGCGGGTGGCCCAGGGCGATGGCGCCGCCGTTGACGTTCACCCGGTCGTGGTCGGCGCCCAGCTTCTGGATGAAGGCCACCGGCACGGAGGCGAACGCCTCGTTCACTTCGAAGAGGTCGATGTCGTCCACCGACATGCCGGCCCGCTTCAGCGCCCGCTCGGTGGCCGGGATCGGGGCTTCCAGCATGATCACCGGGTCGTGGCCGATCACCGACAGGTGGTGGATGCGCGCCAACGGCGTCAGGCCGTGTTCCTTCAACGCCCGCTCAGAAACCACCATGACCCCGGACGCGCCGTCGCAGATCTGGCTGGACGTGGCGGCGGTGATCCGCCCACCCTCCTGCAGCAGCTTGACGCCGCGCATGCCGTCCAGGCTCACGTCGTAGCGGATGCCTTCGTCGCTATCGTGGCGGACCACGGCGCCCTCTTTGTCCATGCCGTCGATCGCGACGATCTCGTCCCGGAAGGCGCCGCCCTGCGTGGCCGCAATGGCGCGCTGGTGCGAGTGATAGCCGTACTCGTCGAGCTGGTCCTTGGTCAGGCCGTACTTGGCCGCCACCATCTCGGCCCCCATGAACTGGCTGAACTGGATGTTGGGATAACGCTCTTCCATGCGCGGGCTCTTGGGCACGCCCATGCCCTCCTTGGCCGGCAAGATCACCGACATGCCCATCGGCGCACGGGTCATGCTCTCGACGCCCGAGGCGATGACGATATCCATGGTGCCGCTCATCACCGCCTGGGCGGCGAACTGCAGGGCCTGCTGCGACGAGCCGCACTGGCGATCCACGGAAGTGCCCGGCACGCTCTCCGGCAGCTTCGATGCCAGGATGGCGTTGCGGGCGATATTGGTCGATTGTTCGCCGGCCTGGGTGACGCAACCCATGATCACGTCCTCAACCGTGGCGGGATCGATGCCCGTGCGGTCGACCAGCTCGTTCAGCACCACGCCGGCCAGGTCTGCCGGGTGCCAACCCCGGACGCGGCCGCCCTTGCGGCCTCCGGCGGTGCGGGTCGCGGCGACGATATAGGCTTCAGCCATGTCAGGGCTCCATGGGTTGGATGGCGCCGCTGCGGCGCGTCGAGACCCGCTCTACTCCGGCGCCGCAAGGGAAGACAACAAACGGGCGCCGTCAGGCCGGGCCGAACGCCGCCTTCAGGATCAGCTCCAACCCATGCCGGTCCACGGCATCGAATGCGGCGGGCCGTTCGGAGTCCACGTCGAATACGGCTATCAGCCGGCCATCCGGTCCGAACACCGGAACGACGATCTCGCTGGCCGAACGGCTGTCGCAGGCGATGTGGCCAGGAAAGGCATGAACGTCGGCCACGACTTGTGTGAGCCCGGTCGCCGCGGCGGCGCCGCAAACGCCCCGCCCGAAGGCGATCCTGAGGCAGCCCAGGCTGCCCTGGTAAGGTCCGACCACCAATTCGCCCGGCCGGTCCGCGTCCACCACATAGAAGCCGGTCCAGAAGTAATGCTCGAAACTGTTCGCCAGCATGCAGGCGATGGTCGCCATGCGCGCCACCGTATTCGGTTCGCCGTCCAGCACGGCGGCGATCTCCTCGGCCAACGCGGCGTAGCGGGCGGCCTTCTCAGGCGGGAGAGTCAAGTCGTTGAAGGCTTCGGCCATGGATCCACTCCTAGCGCGACG
>JANPKX010000016.1:0-4476 GCA_031426235.1 Alphaproteobacteria bacterium
GCTGACCTCGCCGCTCGCCGTCTATGAAGCGGTCCTGGCCCTGGCGAGACTTCGCGACGCGCCAGTCGGGAGAGTTACTCAGGCTGTAGAGCGCTTCCTGGCGGACGCGGGCGTCGACATCGTCACCATTGGCGTCGCCGAGCATGCGGCGGCGCTCGATGCTTTCGACCGCTTCGGGAAGGGGCGGCACCCTGCGCGCCTGAACATGGGTGACTGCTTCGCGTATGCGTGCGCAAAGACCCATCGTGTTCCACTCCTGTGCAAGGGCGAGGACTTTCGCCAGACCGACGCCTGGATCGCCTAGATGAACGTCGTGCTCGAACCAGCCGGTCCTGACCGTAGGGCGACGGTGGAGAACCTGTTCCAGCTCTACGTCCACGACTTCACCGAGTTCTGGACCGAGCGGCGGGTGGAGCTGGGCGAGGACGGCCGGTTCCCGCCGTACCCGCCGCTGGCGGCCTATTGGGAGGAGGCCGGCGGCGAGCCGTTCTTGATCCGGGCGGACGGCGCAGTGGCCGGCTTCGTGCTGATCGATCGCCACAGCCATTCGGGCGAGCCGGTCGACTTCAACATGGGCGAGTTCTTCGTGGCCCGGCACTATCGCCTGGAGGGCGTGGGGCGCGCAGCCGCGCTGGCGGCGATCCGCACGCGGGCCGGGCAGTGGGAGATCGCCGTGTCGCGCAAGAACGTCGGCGCGCAGGGCTTCTGGCGCGGGATCGCGGCGGTGGCGGCCTGCGGCGAGATCGCCGAGCACGACCAGGACGACGAACGCTGGAACGGGCTGATCCTGCGCTTCGCCGTGGCATAGTGCGGCCATGGAGCTGAAGGCCACCCGCTACGAGGTCACCGACGGGGTCGCCGTGGTGACCCTCGCCCGACCGAAACGCCGCAACGCCTGGACCGGGCGGATGCACACCGAATACCGCTGGATCCTCCGCGAGGCGGACCGCGACCCGGCGGTGCGGGTGATCGTGGTGACGGGCGACCCGGAGGGCAATGCCTTCTGCGCCGGCGCCGACCTGCAGGCGCTCGAGGGGCACTCTGCGAAGGGGCAGTACGATGCAGGCACGCCCGACGAAATCGCCGAGCCGGGCTATGGCGTCGACCCCGCCTTCGACGCCGCGTTCGCCTACCACTTCGGCATCGGCAAGCCGGTGATCGCGGCGATCAACGGCGCGGCGGCTGGCGTGGGCTTGGTGCTGAGCGCTTTCGCGGACCTGCGGTTCTGCGTGCCGGGCGCAAAGTTCACGGCGGCGCACGGGCGGTTCAACTTCCCGGCGGAGTTTGGCCTGTCGTGGGTGCTGCCCCGGATCGTCGGCCTGACGCACGCTAACGACATCCTGATCTCCAGCCGCATGTTCACGGCCGAGGAGGCGATGGCGATGGGCTTCCTCAACCGCATCGTGCCCGCCGACCAGCTGATGACGGAAGTTATGGCCTACGCCCGGAACATCGCGCGCAACGTCGCCCCGGGCTCTGCGCGCGAAACCAAACGCCAGATCTACCGAGACCTGCATCGGGACGCCGCGACCTCGGTGAAGGCGGCTGAAGCCCTGCTGGTCCAGATGTCCCGGGAGCCCGACTACAAGGAGGGCGTGAAGGCCTGGATGGACAAGCGGCTGGCCGCCTGGACCGGCTGAGACCCTTGACGCGGGCAGGGCAGGGCTTCACGCACGCTTCCAGAGCTACGGAGAAAGTCCCCATGAAGCGCGCCGCCATCGTCTCGCCCATCCGCACCGCCGTCGGCAAGTTTCAGGGCAGCCTGGCCAGCATGACCGCCGGCGAACTGGGCGCCGTGGTGCTGAAGGCGCTGGTCGAGCGCACCGGCATCGATCCGATGCGGATCGACGACGTGATCATGGCCCAGGGCTATGGCTCGGGCGAGGCGCCGTGCATCGCCCGCTGGTCCGCTCTGGCGGCCGGCCTGCCCATCGAGGTGCCCGGCTATCAGCTGGACCGCCGCTGCGGCTCGGGCCTGCAGGCGGTGATCGACGCGGCGATGATGGTGCAGACCGGCGTCGCCGACGTGGTCATCGCCGGCGGCATCGAGAGCATGAGCAACGTCGAATACTACACCACCGACATGCGCGACGGCGCACGGATGGGCTCGGTCACGATGCACGACCGCCTGACCCGAGGCCGGGTGATGAGCCAGCCGATCGAGCGGTTCGGCGTGATCAGCGGCATGATCGAGACCGCCGACAACCTGGCCCGCGACTACCAGATCAGCCGCGAGTCGGCGGACGAGTACGCCGCCATGAGCCACCAGCGCGCCGCCGCCGCCTGGGCCGCCGGCAAGTTCGACGATGAGCTGGTGCCCGTCTCGGTGAAGCAGAAGAAGGGCGACCCGATCATCTTCGCCAAGGATGAGGGTGTACGTGCCGATGCGACCGCCGAGAGCCTGGGCAAGCTGCGCGCCATCGAGAAGGATGGCGTGGTCACTGCGGGCAACGCCAGCCAGCAGAATGACGCCGCCGCCGCCTGCCTGGTGGTTTCCGAGGACATGCTGGCGAAGCTGAACCTCGACCCCATGGGCTGGTTCGTGAGCTGGGCCGCCGCCGGCTGCGAGCCCTCGCGGATGGGCATCGGGCCGGTGCCGGCGGTCAAGCGACTGTTCGAGCGCACGGGCCTTGGCTGGGACGACATCGACCTCGTTGAGCTGAACGAGGCTTTCGCCCCCCAGGTGCTGGCGGTGCTGAAGGGCTGGGGCTGGGACGAGCGCGACCGCCTGAACGTCAACGGCTCGGGCATCTCTTTGGGCCACCCCATCGGCGCCACCGGCGGCCGCATCCTAGCGAACCTGCTGCGTGAGCTGCAGCGCCGCGACGGCAAGTACGGCCTGGAGACCATGTGCATCGGCGGCGGCCAGGGCATCGCGGCGGTGTTCGAGCGGGCGTAGGCGATGACGGCTGCCGAGGTCGAAGCGCTGTTCCAGCAGGTCGCGCCTGAGCTCGACGCCCTCGCGGCGCCCTGGATGCTGATCGGCAGCGGTGCGCTCATCCTTCTCGGCGCGCCCCAGCCGGACGCCGCTGACCTGGATGTGGTCACCAGCGCCCAGGGGGCAGGGCGCCTCCGCAGCGCCTGGGCCGCCTGGCTGGAGGCAGGCGAACCCAAGGCGCCCGACGGACCTTTCCGTTCGCAGGATTTTGCCCGCTACGCATCGCCCTGGGGACCGGTCGAGGTGATGGGTGGGCTTCGGGTACGCGGTCGGCCGCTGGATGTCTCCGGCCCCATCCCTTCGGCGACCGAGCAACTGCGCATCCTGCGCCTGTTCGGCCGTCCCAAGGACCTCGCCAAGGCCGCCATGCTGGAAGCCTGGCTCGCGGCGGGTTGAATCCGGCGGCGGGTTCCTGTAGACGCCACCGCTTCGCTGATCCCAAGGGGTCTGTGATGGACGGAACGCCCCCGGGCGTTTCGATCCTGTCCAAGAACTGTGAAGCCGGCGGGGTCACCGCGGGCCGGAACGCGAGGAAGAGCCCTTCCTCGGTCATAGGGAGACGGGAAGATGAGGTTTCGCTGGTCATCCGCGAGCGGATGAGCGCGAGGCTGCGGCTTCTCACATCGGACAGGTTGCTTAACCGCATGCGCAGTCGCGCGCCTGCGGAACCTGAGTATGGAGACCGCAATGGACCGCGCTCAAAAGCAGGAAGCCATTGAAACGCTGAAAGGCGTTTTCGAAGGCGCCGGCGCCGTGGTCGTGACCCACTATATGGGTCTGACCGTTGCGGAAATGACCGATCTGCGGGGCCGCCTTCGCAATGAAGGCGCCCAGCTTCAGGTGGTGAAGAACACCCTGGCCACGAAGGCTCTGGGCGGCTCGATCGGCGAGGCGGGCGATGCCCTCTTCAAGGGTCCCGTCGCCATCGCCTTCGCGCCTGATCCGGTGTCTGCCGCCAAGGTCGCGACCCAGTACGCCAAGGACAATGACAAGTTCACGGTCATTGGCGGCTTCATGGGTCTACAGGTGCTGGACAAGGGGTCGGTGACGGCCCTGGCGACGCTGCCGTCGCTGGACCAGCTCCGGGCCAAGCTCATCGGCCTCCTGCAAGCGCCCGCGACCAAGATCGCCGGCATCCTGCAGGCCCCGGCCGGTCAACTGGCCCGCGTCCTCGGCGCCTACGCCGCCAAAGACGCTGCCTGATCGCTCATCTTCCCGACAAAACCTCTCACCTTTTAAGGATCTACACACATGGCCAATCTCGAAAAGCTGGTGGACGACCTGTCCGCCCTGACCGTCCTGGAAGCTGCTGAGCTCTCCAAGCTGCTGGAAGAAAAGTGGGGCGTTTCCGCCGCCGCTCCGGTCGCCGCCGCCGCTCCCGCCGGCGCCGCCGCCCCGGTCGAAGCCGTCGAAGAGCAGACCGAATTCACCGTCATGCTGACCGCCGGCGGCGACAAGAAGATCAACGTGATCAAGGAAGTCCGCGGCGTCCGTCCGGACCTCGGCCTGAAGGAAGCCAAGGATCTGGTCGAAGCGGC
>JANPKX010000017.1:0-4857 GCA_031426235.1 Alphaproteobacteria bacterium
CCACGGTGTCCTGGGCGAAGTTCTTCGGCACGCCGCCGCCCACCATGAAGAGGCCGGTGGCGCCGGCCGCCAGCTTGATGTCGGTCAGCTCGCGGAAGTCGGCCACGGCGTCGATGGTCAGGTAGGGCTTGCCCGCCTTCATCCGCTCGACCTGATGCTTCACCAGGCCAAAGCCCGCCGAGCTGTCGACGAACGCCGGGCAGAAGATCGGCACGCCCTCGTGGTAGGCGGTCTCGACCAGGCTCGCCGGCTTCTTGGCGTTGCCGGCGGCCAGCCACTTGCCCATCTCGTGGATGAACTCGCGGCTCGAGTAAGGACGCGGCTCCAACTGCTCGCAGATCTCGTAGATCGTGCCGTCGCAGTTCTGCAGCTCTTCCTCGTCGATATAGGTGTCGTAGATGCGGTCGATATAGAGGTCGCGCAGGTCGCGGTCGTCGACGTTGGACTGGGCCTGGTAGTGCTTGAAGCCCAGGGCCTCGAAGAAATCCATGTCCACGATGGAGGCGCCGGTGGCGACCACCACGTCGATCATCCCGTACTTCACCATGTCGCGGTAGATGTGCATGCAGCCGCCGGCGCTCGTGGAGCCGGCCAGCGTCAGCCAGGTCGAGCAGCCGGCGTCCTCCAGCGACATCGACAGGATGTCGGCGGCGCGCGCCGTGTCGCGGCTGGTGAAGCTCATCTTGCGCATGGCGTCGATGATCGGGCGAGCGTCGTACTGGTCGATCGCCACGTGCTCGACGGTGTTGGCCAGCAGCTCGGCCTTGCGGTTGGTCTTCTGAACGTCAGCGTTCATCTTCGGAAGTTCCCTTCAGAGGGTGAAAGCCCGTCCATAGGAGAGACGCGACCGGGACGGAGCGACCGGCCGCGCCTTTAAGCGCATAACTGCGTCAGTTGTTACCGCTTGCGGCGGCTTTTTCCCGCCCGGCCCTTGGGACGCGACAGCCCGACGACCTTGCGCTCGTCCTCCTGGCTCTCGCGCGGCAGGCGGATCATCCGGCCGGCGAGGCCGAACATGGAGGCCATGGGCGCGTCGTGCACCACCGCGGTCTCGGCGTCGCCGAAGCCGTTGAAGCGGGTGTTCATCGCCACGCCATAGGCGCCCAGCATGCCGATCTCGATATAGTCGCCCTCGCGGATATCCTCGGGCAGCCAGAACGGGCCGGGCATGTGGTCCAGGCTGTCGCATGTGGGGCCGTAGAAGCGGAACGGCTTCAGCGGACCCTCGACTTCGTGCGCACCCTCGCCCTCGCCGCGGTAGAGCTTGACCGGGAAGGGCCACTTCACGTGCGCCGCGTCGAACAGCGAGCCGTAGCTGCCGTCGTTGAGGTAGAGGGCCTCGCCCTTCTTGAGCTCGACCTTGGTGAGGATCGACGAGGCTTCGGCCACCAGGGCGCGGCCGGGCTCGCACCACAGCTCGGTGTCCTCGTGGACGCTCATCTCGGCGAACCCGCGCTGGATGCTGTCGACGTAATCGACCATGTCGGGCGGCACCATGCCGGGGTAGACCGACGGGAACCCGCCGCCCACGTCGACCACATCGACCAGCACGCCGGCCCGCACGATGGCGCGCTGGGCCTGGGCCATGGCGGCCTGGTAGGCGGTGGGGCGCATGCACTGGCTGCCGACGTGGAACGAGACGCCCATCTTGCCCTTGGTCGCGCGGCGCGCGGCCAGCAGCAGGGCCGGGGCCTCGTGCAGGGCGACGCCGAACTTGCCGGACAAGGAATAGGACGCGCCTTCGGCCACCACGGCGAGGCGCACGATCAGGGTCAGGTCGTCCGCGCCGCCGGTCGCCTCGAGGATCTTCTGCAGCTCCTCATGGGTGTCGAGCGCAAAGGTCTTCACGCCATGCTTGGCGTAGGCCTCGGCGATCGCCTTGCGGCTCTTGACCGGGTGCATGAAGGCCATGCGAGCGCCCGGCGCATGCTCGGCCACCAGCTCGATCTCGGGGACCGAGGCCACATCGAACGAATTCACACCGTGCTGCACGAGGGTCTGAATGACCCACGGCGAAGGGTTCGCCTTCACAGCGTAGAATACGTCGCCTTTAAAACTGTCCTGGAACCAGCGCGCCGCTACCGCCACCGCGTCCGGCCGCGCAAAGGCGACAGGACGTTCGGGTGACCGCTCGCGGACCAGGTCCAGGGGCGTATGGTACGTGCGCAATTCACGTAGCCCCCATCAATTGTTGAACCAAGTCCGGCGTTAGCAGCGCTTTTGAGGACATCGGGTCCGCCGGAGCGCGGTGAAATAGGGACTCTGAACCCCGATGTAAAGCGGCGTTTTTACAGGGGGTTTTTCGGGGGCGTTCGCGAGGGTTCCGCGCAGCGGGTTTTAGCCCGACCCGCGCCACCGCGCCGGGCGGGGCGGGGCGGGGCGTCCGCCCGCCCGGTGATCTCGGCCATCCGGGCCGGCAGCGGCAGGGCGGCCAGCGGGGAGTGCGGGGGCTCGATACGACAGAAGCCGACGTATGTGGGGTGGATGGGAAGATTATGTCCACCAGCGGCACGAACCGGTCGCTGCTCCCCACCCGCGCGTTCCCGCGTCGGCGGGAAGCCATGCTGAGGAAGGATTCAACCGCGGAGGGCGCGGAGGCGGTGTCAGCCCTCTGCAGGTCTCTGCGACCTCTGCGGTTCAACTTGGGCCGTCCGGGCGGGCGCAGGCGCGGCGTGGATCCCCGCCGACGCGGGGGTGAGCGGGGTTTGGGGGTGGTGCGTGCTCTCCCGCCCGCTCGCCTTCGCTTTGCGAGGCGGCTGGACCGGGGACGGGGCGGCGTGCCATGTAGCCGGAGCACCACGGGAAAGTTCCGGCAAGCCCCATGTCCGACGCCGCCGTTCTGTCGATACGGAACGTCTCCAAGACCTTCGGCCAGCGCCGGGCCCTTGACGGGGTGTCCCTGGATGCCGCCCGGGGTGAGATGATCGCGCTCATCGGGCCGTCGGGCTCGGGCAAGTCGACGCTGCTGCGGTCGATCAGCGCGCTGCAGACTATCGACGCCGGTGAGGGCGTGATCACCGCCTTCGACGGCCCTGTCCAGAAGGATGGGAAGATCGATTCCAACGTGCGTAAGACCCGCACCCGGATCGGCATGATCTTCCAGCAGTTCAACCTGGTAGGCCGCCTCAGCCTGTTCACCAACGTCGCGCTGGGATCGCTGGGACGGATCGGATTCTGGCGCGCGGCCCTGGGCCTTTGGCCGGCCGAGACCAAGCTGGCGACCATGTCCGCCCTGCACCGCTTCGGCGTCTCGGACTACGCCACCCAGCGGGCCAACACCCTCTCCGGCGGCCAGCAGCAACGCGGCGCGATCGCCCGCGCCCTCGTGCAGAAGGCCAAGATCATCCTGGCCGACGAGCCGGTGGCCTCGCTCGACCCCGTCTCCGCGCGGCGGGTGATGGACATCCTGCGCGAGCTGAACCGCAACGACGGCCTGACGGTGCTGGTGACCCTGCACCAGGTGGACTACGCCCTGCGCTACTGCGACCGGGTGGTGGCGTTGAAGGCGGGCAAGATCGCCTACGACGGCCCGGCCAGCGCGCTGAAGACCGAACAACTCATCGACATCTACGGCCCCGAATTCGAGGACGTCTTCTGGGAAGGAGCGCCCACATGATCCGCCGCACCCTGGCCACCTCTGTTCTGATCGCCGGCACGGCCCTGGCGCTGTCGTCGTGCGGCCCGTCGGCCGACAAGCCCGCAACGGCCAATGCGACGCCGACGCAGATCACCTTCTCGATCCTGTCCGCCGAGAACCAGGCGTCGATGGAGCCTTTGTGGACGCCGCTGCTGAACGACCTGTCGGCGCAGATCGGCGTTCCGGTGAAGCCCTATTTCGCCACCAACTACACCTCGCTCGTCGAGGCCATGCGCTTCAATCAGGTGCAGATGGGCTGGTTCTCGGCATCCCCGGCGCTGCAGGCGGTCAAGCGCGCCGACGCCGAGGTTCTGGGCCGGGTGGTCGATGCCGGCGGCGACGCCACCTACAAGTCCGTGATCATCGTGCGCAAGGACAGCGGCATCACGCTGGACAAGGTGCTGGCCTGCGACAAGTCGCTGTCGTTCGGCATCGGCGACACCCAGTCGACGTCGGGCACCCTGGCGCCGATGACCTATCTGTTCACGCCGCGCAACATCGAGCCCGCCAAGTGCTTCCGCGCGGTTCGAGCCGCCAGCCATCAGGCTAACGCCTTCGCGGTCGCCAACGGCGTGATGGACGTCGCCACCAACAACTCGGTCGGTATCCTGTTCTTCGGGCGCCAGACGCCGGAGCTGGCCGCCAAGCTGCAAGTGATCTGGGAATCGCCGCCGCTGCCGGAAAGCTCGATCGTCGTCCGCAAGGACCTGAGCCCGGCGCTGAAGGAGAAGATCCGCCAGTTCTTCCTGACCTACGGCACCGGCACGGACGCCAAGGCGGACAAGCAGCGCGAGGTGCTGAAGGGTCTGGCCTACGGCGGCTTCCGGCCGGCGGACAACTCCTACCTGAACCCGGTCCGCGAGATGGAGGCCAGCGAGGACGTCGCGGCCGCCCGCCGCTCGGGCGACAAGGCCCGGCTGGCCAAGGCCCAGGCCGAGTTCGAGAAGGTGCGCGCCGAGATCGCGCGTCAGACCGCACCCGACGCCGCGGCCCAATGAGCACCCCGGTTGTGAGCGAGGCCCCGCCGCCGCCGCGCAAGACGTTTCTGCAGCGCGCGCCAGACCTGGCGATCTGGGGCACGCTGGTGCTGTTGCTGGGCTTCGCTTTCGGCCCGGCCGAACTCTACAAGCTGCCGCTGCTGTTCGAGAACTCGGCGAACATGCAGGAATTGGCGCGCGGCTTCCTGAGCCTGCTGCTGCTTCGCGGCTTCCTGCGTGACG
>JANPKX010000018.1:0-1851 GCA_031426235.1 Alphaproteobacteria bacterium
GCGCGAGACTTGCCGCCGACGATGACGGCGACGCGGGGCGAGGGCAGGGGCGCCAGGCGCTCGTCGAAGCGCTGGCGTTCGATCGCCAGCCGCTCGGCGCTGATCCGGTTGGGTGCGCCCAGAATGGGGAACACATTGTGCCCGACGAGCCCGTCATGCGACGGCGGGATCACCAGGTCGAAGCGGTCGAGCGGGGCGCGCGGGTCCTGAGTCTGGACGACGAAGGTCTTGCCGTTGGCCCAGGCCAGCATGCGCGTCGACAGCGGCAAGGTCGCCCGTCCCGCCGCGATCCAGATGTCCGGCCAGGGCGCGGTGATCGGGTCGCCCGTCCGGGCGGTGGGCGGGATCAGGCGCCAGGGCAGCCGGCCCAGACCCCCGGACCAGCCTATTCGCTTGGTGATGATGTGCGCCGGGCGCCGCCGCGCGACAGCCTCGGCCAGACCCAGGGCCTGGGCCTCGATGCCGGCGCGGCCATCCGAGACCGCCCAGATCTTCAGCGGGCGCCCAGCGTCGGTCACGGCGCCGGCGTCCGTGCGGCTTCCAGGGCGGAAGGGGCGGCGGAGCCCTGCGTCAGACCCACTCGACCTTGGTGATCTCGTAGGCCTTGGCGCCGGAGGGCGTGATCACCTCGACCACGTCGCCGGTTTCCTTGCCGATGATCGCGCGGGCGATCGGCGAGGTGATCGAGACGCGGCCGCGCTTCACATCGGCCTCGTGCTCGCCGACGATCTGGTAGCGGGCCTCTTCCTCGGTGTCCTCGTCCACCACCGATACGGTGGCGCCGAACTTCACCTGGCTGCCATTCAGCTTTGACACGTCGATGACCTGGGCGCGCGCCATCTTATCCTCGATGTCGGCGATCTGGCCTTCGATCCAGCCCTGCCGCTCCTTTGCGGCATGGTACTCAGCGTTCTCCGAGAGGTCGCCATGCTGCCGTGCCTCGGAGATGGCTCCGATTACGGACGGGCGTTCCACCGTCTTCAAACGCTTCAGGTCTTCGTCGAGGGCCTTGTAGCCCTCAACGGTCATCGGGACTTTTTCCATCGTGACTCGAAGTTCGCCTTGGCTATCCCCAACCCGGTTGCGGGCGAGTGCTTCCGGGGGCAGAAAGAGTAGGATTTTGCAGCGCAATAATCAAGGGGGCGGCGTTTCAGTTCCCGTAATCAGTCCATATGGCCCGGCGCCGACTTGCCGCCGCGGCAGAGCACCCTAGCTTTAGACGCTCTTGCCGGAGCCCGCCATGCCTGCCCGCAGCGTGATCACTCTCTATCATTCGCCCGCCAGTCGCGCCTTCGTTCCGTACTGGCTGCTGGAGGAAATCGGCGCGCCGTTCCGGGTCGAAACCGTGGATATCCGCAAGGGCGATCAGAAGAAGCCCGCCTATCTCGCGCTCAACCCGGCCGGCAAGGTGCCGACGTTGACGGACGGCGAGGTCGTGGTCAGCGAGACTCCGGCGATCGCGATGTACCTGGCCGACCGCTACAGCTATGGCCGGCTCGCGCCGAAGATCGAGGACAAGGATCGCGGCGCCTACCTCAAGTGGATGGTGTTTTCGTCCGCGGTGCTGGACCCTGTGGCGACCCTGCACACACGGGCCATCGACCTGCCGGGCGCGGCCACGGGTTTTGGGACTTTCGACAACACGGTGGAGGCGCTCAGTCGGGCGCTGACGGGGCGCAAATGGCTGCTCGGAGACCGGTTCTCCGCCGCCGACGTTGTGCTGGGCGGCGGCATTTCGATGCTGCTCTACCGAAACGAACTGCCGGACCACCCCGTTCTGGCCGACTACAACGCCCGGCTGACCGCCCGCGAAGCCTATCAGCGGGCGTCGGACGCCACCTGGCCCACCCT
>JANPKX010000019.1:0-10136 GCA_031426235.1 Alphaproteobacteria bacterium
GCGGACGGGCGGGCCAATCTCGCCTACTGGGGTCCCGTCTTGCCGGCCGGGGCGATCGACCCACGCCTGCTGGAGCGGGCCGTGCCGCACGGGATGCTGGACGGGGGCGAGGCGTTCGGGTTGTTTCCGCAGAGCGGCTGGGGGTTCACGGCCACGCCCGCCCTGGAGATCAGCCGGCCGTCCGGCGCCTTCATCACCCAGCTGACGCACCGCGCCACGCGGGCACTCCCGAACGGCGTGACGCTGGACCTCGCCGATGATCTCGCGGCGATCGAGGCCAGCATCGCCATCACCCTGGACCCCACGACTGGCGTCGCGGCCTTCCAGACCACGGTGCGCAACGCCGGCGAGGAGCCGCTACGGATCGAGTGGGTGAGCCCGGTCGCCCTGCCGGCTCTGGACGGCGACATCCTGGGGTTCGGCGGCCGTTGGGCGCGCGAGTTCCAGACCCACCGGTTCCAGCTCGCCAGCGGCCTGTGGGCCTCGGAGGCGCGGACGGGGCGCACCTCGCACCACGCCCCGCCCTTCCTGGTGGTCGGCGAGGCCGGGTTTGGCGAGCACCACGGCGCGGTGATGGGCGTCCACCTCGCCTGGAGCGGCGATCACCGGCTGCTGGTGGAACGGCTTCGCGACGGGCGGCTGCAGGTGCAGGCGGGCGAACTGACCTGGCCCGGCGAGATCGTGCTGGCGCCCGGCGAAGCGCATCAGACGCCCGTACTCTACGCCGCGCGGTCGGACGCCGGGCTGAACGGGCTCAGCGACCGGTTCCACCCCTTCGTGCGCGACACGGTGATGGGCGGTCGGCTGAAGGCGAAGCCGCGCCCCGTGCACTTCAATACCTGGGAGGCGGTCTACTTCCGGCATGAACTGGCGGAGCTGAAGGCCTTGGCTCAGGTGGCCGCGGACGTCGGCGCCGAGCGCTTCGTGCTGGACGACGGCTGGTTCCGGGGTCGGGGCGACGACACCGCGGCCCTCGGCGACTGGACGCCTGACCCGGTCAAGTATCCGGACGGCCTCACGCCCCTGATCGACCATGTTCGCGGCCTGGGCCTGGAGTTTGGGCTTTGGGTCGAGCCCGAGATGGCGAACCTCAACTCCGACCTGCTGCGCGCGCACCCGGACTGGGTGCTGGGCGAGCCGGGGCGCACCCAGCCCCTGGGACGCGGCCAGTATGTGCTGGACCTGACGCGGGCCGAGGTCAGCGACGCGATCTTCATCCAGCTGGACGCGCTGCTGGCCGCCTATCCCATCGGCTACCTGAAGTGGGACATGAACCGCGACCTGACCCATCCGATGAGCCGGGGCCGGCCAGCGAGCCACACCCAGACCCACGCGGTCTACGCCCTGATCGACCGGCTGCGGGCGGCGCACCCGGGGGTGGAGATCGAGAGCTGCGCGTCCGGCGGCGGGCGGGCGGACTTTGAGATCCTGCGGCGCACCGACCGCATCTGGACCTCGGACTGCAACGACCCCATCGAGCGGCAGTCGATCCAGCAGGCGTTCTCGATCTTCTTTCCGCCCGAGGTGATGGGCTCTCACGTGGGCCCGGCGGACAGCCACACCACGGCGCGGACCGCCAGCCTGGAACTGCGGGCGCTTACCGCCCTGTTCGGCCACATGGGGATCGAGGCGGACGTCCGCGAATTCAGCACACGGGACCGCGAGGCTCTCGCGACCGCCATCGCCCTCCATAAGACCCTGAGGCCGCTGCTGCATGGCGGGCGGCTCGTCCGCCAGGTCGCGCCCGACCCTGGGGCTGTCGCGTTCGTGGTCGTCGGCGAAACCGAAGCTCTGGCGAGCCTGGCCCAACTCGAGACGCCGCGGATCGGCGCGACCGCGCCCTTGCGGCTGGTTGGGCTGGACCCGGCGGCGAGCTATGACGTGACCCTGATCAACCCACCTCGGCGCCCGCGCGCGGCCATGAAACGGATCCCGGCTCTGGCGACGGGCGAGAGCGTGACCGCCACCGGCGCCTGGATCGCACAGGCGGGCCTGGCGACCCCCATCCTGCGGGCCGGCGAGATCGCCGTCTTCCACCTGACCCGGAGGCCCGCGTGAAACTCGGCGTCTGCTACTACCCGGAGCACTGGCCGGAAGAGCTGTGGGCCGACGACGCCCGCCGGATGGCGGACCTGGGCATCACCTGGGTTCGGATCGGCGAGTTCGCCTGGAGCCGGATCGAGCCGGAACCGGGACGATTCGACTGGGATTGGCTGGACCGGGCCGTGGAGACCCTAGCCGCGGCGGGGCTGAAGATCGTGATGTGCACACCCACGGCCACGCCGCCCAAGTGGCTGGTGGACGCCCATCCGGACATGCTCGCAGTGGATGCCGAAGGACGGCCGCGCGGGTTCGGGTCACGCCGGCACTACTGCTTTTCCAGCCCGCCCTACCGCGCCGAGTGCGCTCGGATCACCGGGGCGATCGCCGGCCGGTATGGCCACCATCCCGCGGTCGGCGCCTGGCAGACCGACAACGAGTTCGGCTGTCATGACACCACGATCAGCTATTCGGCCAACGCCGCCGGGCGGTTCCGCACCTGGCTGGCCCAGCGCTACCAATCGCCGGACGCGTTGAACCGAGCCTGGGGCAACGTCTTCTGGTCGCAGGAGTACCGCGACTTCAGCGAGGTCGAGCCGCCCAACCTGACCGTCACCGAGGCCAACCCCAGCCACCGCCTGGACTACAACCGCTTCGCCTCCGACGAGGTGGTCAGCTTCAACCGGCTGCAGACGGACATCATCCGCAGGCTCTCGCCGGGCCGCGACGTGACCCACAACTTCATGGGCTTCTACACCGAGTTCGACCACTTCGCGGTGGGCGCCGACCTGGACCTGGCGACCTGGGATTCCTATCCGCTGGGATTTCTGGAACAGTTCTGGTTCCCGGACGCGGACAAGGCGCGCTACCTGCGTCAGGGGCATCCCGATGTTTCCGCCTTCCACCACGATCTCTACCGAGGCGTCGGCCACGGGCGATGGTGGGTGATGGAGCAGCAGCCGGGGCCGGTGAACTGGGCGCGCTACAATCCCGCCCCCCTGGCCGGCGCGGTTCGGACCTGGACCTGGGAAGCGTTCGCCCACGGCGCGGAGGTGGTCAGCTACTTCCGTTGGCGCCAGGCGCCGTTCGGCCAGGAGCAGATGCACGCGGGCCTGAACCGCCCTGACAACGTGCTGGCGCCCGGCGGCGAGGAAGCGGCGCAGGTCGCCGCGGAGCTGGCTGACCTGGGCGAGCTGGCGCCGTGCGCCCGCGCGCCGGTGGCGTTGGTGTTCAGCTACGAGGCCGACTGGCAGATCGGCCTCCAGCCCCATGCCAAGGGCTTTCGCTGGCTGGAACTGGCGTTCGAGATGTATTCGGCGCTGCGCCGGCTGGGCCTGGACGTCGACGTCGTGCCGCCGGACGGTGATTTCACGGGCTATCGGCTCGTGGTCGCGCCATCGCTGCCGATCCTGGAGCCGGCGACCCTGGAAGCGCTGGCTGCGTCGGGGGCGGTGGTGCTGTTCGGTCCGCGCACCGGCTCTCGCACCCGTGACGGCCACATCCCTGCCCCGCTCGCGCCCGGCCCGCTGCAGACGCGGATGCCGTTCAAGGTCACGCGCGTGGAGAGCCTGCGCCCTGGCGCGGGTCCTGACGTGACCGCAGGGGGGCGCGTGTTGAAGGGCCGTCTCTGGCGCGAGGTGATCGAGACCCGCTTGCCGTCGCTGGCCGCCTTCGAGGATGGCGGCCCCGCATGGGTTTCGCAGAATCTGTGGCACTATCTGGCGACCTGGCCTGAGGCCGCCCTGATGGATCTGGTGATGTCCCGCGTCGCCCTCGAGGCTGGCCTGGAGGTGATCGCGCTGGAGGAGGGCGTGCGCCTGCGAACGCGGGGCGACCTGCGGTTTGCGTTCAACTTCGCGCCAGAGCCCCGCCGCACCCCGGCGCCTGCGGACGCCAGCTATGTGCTGGGCGGGCCGGACTTGGCCCCGGCTGGGGTGGCCACGTGGCGGACCGGGCGCCCATGACGCCCGCACCTCTCCGCAAACGCACCCGTCTGGCGCCCGAGGCGCGGCGCGAACAGATCCTGGACGAGGCGGCCCGCCTGATCCTGGACGAGGGCCTTTATGCCGTGAGCATGGAGCGCCTGGCCCGCGACGTCGGGATCAGCAAGGGGCTGGTCTACAACTACTTTCCCACGCGGGACGCCATACTGTCGGCCCTGCTGCATCGCGAGCAGACCGAACTGCGCGACCGGGGCATGGCGAGCGCGCTGCAGGCGCAAAGCTTCGCCGACCTCATCCGCCAGACCACCCGCCTCTACCTGGAGCAGACACGCGACCGGGGGACCCTGATCACGGCCCTGCTGTCCGATCCGTCTGTGGCCCGCCTGATGGAAGACGAGAACCGGTGGGAGCGCGACCAGACCGTCCGCTACTTCGTGCGCGCAACGCGGCGGGAGTATGGGTTGCCGCTGCCGCTGGCGATCGCGGCGGTGGATATGCTGATGGCCGTCACCGAGCAGGCCGGCCGGATGGTCTCGCGCGGCGAGGCCACGGTCGAGGCCGCCACCGAGATGTGCGTCGAACTGCTGACCGGCGGCCTGGCCCGGTTGACGCCGGAGCGCGATCTGCTGGCCTGAGGCTACAAGGCACGGTGGCGCTGGCGCTGCGGCTTGAGAATGCGCCGGTGTGATCGTTCAGAAGAGGTTCTGACCCCGGGGGCCTCCCCGCCGGGGCCAGCCAGGGACCTGCCGGGATTTCACTCTCCGCAGGCGCCCTCGGGTGGAAGCTGGAACTCGGCCGCCGTGCGCCAGCAGGCGGCGCTGGCACGCGCCTCGGTCCAGGCCCACGCCAGACCGGCGCACATCAGCGCAAGCAGGACGCAAAGCAGCGCCATGATCCGCACGACGCGGACCGAAGGCTCCATCTGGCTTTCCGTCGACATGAATGAGGCTTTGGCCGAAGCGGCAGGCCGCCGCAAGGGCCGGCGCGCTCCGGCCCTAGCCGGACCCGCCGTTTGACCGGTCAACGCGGCCGAGGGCGGCGGACAGTCTGGCCATCGCCTCGCGGAGCTGCACGCGCAGCTCGTTCGCGGTCACCAGAACCGGTGCGGACACGCCCCAGAAGATCATCAACGCCAGGATCGACCCCTGCTGACCCGGCTCCAGGAACAGGTAGAGGCCAAGCACCCCGCCCCCCAGCATCACCAGCGCGCCGCAGAGCGAACCGTGGATCAGCCCGGCCGCCAGAACCGCCGCCACGTACAACATGAACGGAGAGAGATTGCCCAGATGGGGCGTGAGCGCGGCGCGTGCGACCGTGGTGATGCCAAGCAGCACAGCGGCCAGCGCCACGGCGCCAAGCCCATGCCAAATGAGTCGCCCCGGCGTCTGTCCGCGTCCGGCCATGCGCCACCTTTGGCCAACCGGCGCCGTCATGGCAACCGCCTTCCCCAACAGGGCGAGCCGCTGCGACCGCCGGGTGGGTTGTTTGTGGGCGCGACGGTTCGATAGAGTGGGACCGATCGGGACGCGTTTCGTCGGGTGGGGATAGGACATGGGATTGCTAACGGGCGCCCCTGCGCCGATGTTCGTGGCGCCGTCACCGGTCAATCCTCGCTTCGCGTTCAGTTCGGTCGGCGGGCGGTATCTGGTTCTTGGGTTCCTGCCGGGACCGGGGCCGGAGCGCGAGGCCGCCCTGGCGGCCGTCCGGCGATACCCCCAGCTCTTCAACGACGACACCGCGCTGTTCTTCGGCGTCTTGCCTGACCAGGCTTCGTTCGACGCCGCCCGCCAGACCCCGCCGATGCGCTGGTTCGGCGATCCCGACGGCGCGCTCCGGAGGCTTTATGAGGCCGAGGCGGCGGATGGGCAGGTCGCGCCGCGCTGGGTGGCGATCGACCCATCGATGCGTCTCATGGCCTGGATGAGCCTGGACCAGGGCGACATGCTGTTCCAGCACCTGCAGCGGATGGGACCGCCTGCGGCCCACGCCGGGGTGCCGCTCCACGCGCCCGTACTGATCGCGCCCAGGATCCTGGAGCCGGCGCTCTGCCAGCAACTGATCGCCTTCTATCGCCAGGACGGCGGCTCGCCCTCGGGCGTCATGCGCGAACGCGACGGCAAGACGGTCGGCGTGCTTGACGACTTCAAGAAGCGCCGCGACGCCACGATCACGGATGAAACGCTGATGGCCACGTTGCGGCACCGCGTCCAGCGACGTCTGGCGCCCGAAATCAAGAAGGTGTTCCAGTTCGAGGCGACCCGGATCGAGCGCTTCATCGTGGCGTGCTACGACGCCTCGGACGGCGGCTATTTCCGCCCCCACCGCGACGACACGACGTCGGCGACGCGGCATCGCAAGTTTGCCGTCTCCATCAACCTCAACGCCGAGGATTTTTCGGGCGGCGACCTGCGGTTCCCGGAGTTCGGGCCGCAGACCTATCGGCCGCCAACCGGGGGGGCGGTGGTCTTCTCGTGCTCGCTGCTGCACGAGGCGACCCCGGTGACCCAGGGGACGCGCTACGCGTTCCTCCCGTTCCTTTTCGACGAGGCGGGCGCCAAGATTCGCGACGAAACCCAGCACCTGCTGGTGCCGGGCCTCGACCCCGAGCTGCAGCCTCAGCCGGTCGCCTGAGCGCACGCCGCCGGGCGAATCCTCGCCCAGCGGCGCGAGCGGCGCTATTGTCCTACGCTCGCGGGCGCAGCGGGCGGGGCGGCGGCAGGCGCCGCATCGCAACCCTTCCCGGACCACAGCCCGCTCATCAGGGCCTTTCGAGTGGTAGCCGTCTGCACGGTCTGGGCCGCGTTGGCCCGCACGGTCTCAGCGCGCTGCCGCGCCATCCCCGCCGCCTGGTTGGCGAAGCCGCCCAGACCGGGCATGCGCGCCAGCAGGCCAGAGCGCGCCAGGCCTTCCACTGCCACGGTCGAGGCCAAGCCCGCGCCTCGGGCCGAGCCGTCGGCGCCGGCGACCTGCTGATTGGCTTGTGCGATCAGCGCATCCATGCGGCTCGCCTCGGCCGCCAGACCCGCACAGTCCAGCGCGGCGTCCGTGGGATAGCTGATCTGGAGCGGCGCATCGGCCGCGGTGGCCGTACCGGCCGCAAGGGCCGCGGCCGCAGTCAGAGCGAGTATGGTCCTCATGATCGTCCCCCAGAGACAGGCTCCATCCCGCGAGATGCGGCAGGGCCATCCTGACGGGAGGATGCCTGAAGGGCAGATAGCGTCGCCTCCCCCCAATGGGGGCGCCGCGGTTCAGTCGTCCGCCTCGATGATCTTGGCGAGCATCTCGGCGTGGGTGAACTGCGGCAGGACCCCGGCCCCCTCGATCGACACCCTCTTCAGGTTGGGCGCGGCGAGCCAATCGGCGGCGGGCGCGCCCGGCACGCCGACCGAAGCGGCGAGCGTCCAGCGGATGTCCTGCGGAAGGTCGCGCGGCGCCTCCCAGCCGTTCGCGTAGGTGGCATGCTCGCCCGCGAAGCCGCGGATGGAGTGCGCGCACATCGCCTGAACGTCGCGGATCAGAAACCGCAGGACAATCGGATCCTGTAAGGCGGCGGCGTCGCGAGGCGCATCGCTGAACGTCCGAACCAGGATGCGCTCCAGAAGCGCCGTCGTGGTCTGGCGGCGCAGGAATTCCGCGAAGGCGACGACCATGTCCGGATTGCGCAAGAGGTGTCTTTGCACACTGGCCGCGAAATTGTTCCGGTTGTCGCACACCGACATCGGCGGGTGCGGGTTGAGGAGCACGACCCGGGACAGCCGTTCGGCGTGATGGCAGGCGAAGGCCAGCGCCACCGGGATCCCGGTGTCGCGCGCGACAATGCAGACGCGGCGCAGGCGCAGGCGCTCGATCACCGCGACCATGTCATCCGCGCCGGTCCGGGCGTAATCACTCTCGGCGGGGTCTGAGAGGCCGAAGCCGGGCCGCTGGATCACCAAGGGCCGCAACCCGCGCGCGATCAGTTGTTCCCGAAACCCGTCAGGGAGCCGGCGGCCTGCGGCGGCGCCATGAAACACCAGCACCGGCTCGCCGTCATAGGGCCCGTAGTCGATCAGGGCGATGCGCCGACGCCGATCGAGCGAAGCTACGACCCGCAGACGCCCGCCGCCCTCGACCTCCGCGAACATCGGCTCAGACGCGTTGGCGACGGTGACCAGTTCGCGCGCCTCGGCCAGCATCCGGGCCAGGTCCTTGGCGCCCTTGGCGCCGGTCTTTGCGAGCACGGACTTGATGTGGCTCTTGATCGTCTGCGGACTGACGCTGAGGACCTGAGCCGCCTCGGGCGCTGTCAGACCGCGCGCGATCTGCGCCGCGCATCGCGCTTCGGCCGGCGTGAGCGCGAAGGCGGTCTCCGCCGTCTGGGCGTCGTCGCCGAGCTCGTCGTGGGTCGCCGACATCAGGCCGATCAGCCGCGCCACCAACTCGGGCGTGCGGCGTACGCCGGCCTTGGCGTTGATCCGTCGCAGGGCGTCGCGCGCGGTCTCTCGGCCGACCCCGGCATCTGCGGCGGCGACATCCAGATTGGGCGCGAAAAGAAGCGCCTCGGCCAGACGCGCCTCCAGGGCCGTCAGGTCCAGAGCGCGGGCCGCACGCCGGGCAAGGTCGGATGAGCGTGACGGCGCATTGACGATGATCGCCAGCCGATCGCGGCCCCCCGCCAGGGCCGCCAGCGCCTCGGGCTCGAGCGGCCAGCGCGCAGCGGCGGCGGCGTCGCCGACCCAGGCGGTGAAAGCCGTTCCGGTCGGACCTTCTACCAGGCTGACGACCGACCCCTCGCGCTGGGCGCGCCTCAGCAGAGGACGCATATCCGCGGCGTCGTCAAACAGGGCGCGATAAGCGGTGTCGGCGAAATACAAACGTCCGCGCGAATCGACGATCGCGGCGGCCAGGGCGCGCCGGTCCGCGATGGCGCCTGCGCGTGTCGGAAGGGCGGCTGACGCTGCGTCGAACGCCTCACGGGCGCTGGCCGCGTCCGCCAGGATGGCGTCCTCGACCTCGGCCCAGGAGTCCAGCAGCAGCTCCACAGGCGCTCCGAGGGGAGCACTGACGCGGAGCAACTCGGAGAGGCGGTGGGGCTGAGGTTTCATGTCACGCTACAAATACGCGCTGCCGGACGCGCTGATACAAGACCACGACGCCGGTACATGCAAACCCCGGGCCAGGAATGCACCTCTGAAGGCTCCGGAGATGAACTGAAGCTGACGCCGGGGGTTCATGACAGGTTCAAGCCCGTCCGTGCCTTGTCGGCGTGGGGAGGGCGCGAAACTGAAAGAGGCCCCACATGAGACGTCTGTTGTTTGCCGCCGCCGCCCCGGCGGTCGCCGCCTCGCCGATCGCTGCCTCAGCCCAGCCGGGGCAAGAACGCCGCGAGGACCGCCGCGAACTGCGGGAGGATCGCCGGGAACTCCGGGAGGATCGCCGCGACGCCCGCCGTGACGGCGTCGTGACCGGGCGAGAGCGGCGGGAATTGCAGCGGGACCGCGCCGAGGTGCAGCAGGGACGGCGGGAGCTGCGTTATGACCGCAGGCGTGCCGAGAGCTGGCGCGACCGGGCGGAATGGCGCAGCTACCGAGGCGCCCGACAGGGCCAGTGGTATGCGCCCGGCTATGGCTACTATCCCGTCCAGCGGGGCTACACGTGGCGACGCGGCGCCTATGTGCCGAGAGCGTATCGCGGCTACTATGTGCAGGACCCGTACTACTATGGCCTCAACGCGCCCCCGCGCGGCCACCGTTGGGTCTATGCGGATGGCAATTTCGTGCTGATGGCCCTCGCGACGGGCCTGATCGCGAGCGTGGTGGCCAACGGATATTAGCGCGGTCACGGCTTCGGGAGCGCTTCAGCCTCCTCAGCGCGCGCGCCGGAGAGGGCGTTGGACAGGCTGTAGTTGCCCTCGTGGCACGCGTATTCGTAGATCGGCCCCCTGGCGCGGCGCATCGGCATTTCGCCGCGCCAGGGCTGCGTGAAGTAATCCGGGTCCTCGACCGTGAAGGCATAGTGGAGCTCGGTCGTGGACACCCGGGTCAGGCGCTCGATGACCCGGGTCCTGGGGCCGTAGGCGAACCCGCCACCAAGGCTGCCGACCTCTGAGCGCGTCTCCAGATTGGTGGTCTCGATCACCAGGGTGTCACCCTCCCACCAGCCGATACTGTCCCC
>JANPKX010000020.1:0-2047 GCA_031426235.1 Alphaproteobacteria bacterium
GGCGGTTTTGGGGTTGGTTTGGCGGTCTCCCGGTATCTCCCGGCGACCCCACCACAGCATGGGTGAGGGCGTAATGAAGAGATTTGCAGCATTAGTCGGGGCCTTGGCGCTGGCGCTTCCTGTCACAGCCAATGCTGACACTGTGACGCTGAACCATGTTCTCGATCCTGCGCTGATCAGTACGTTCATCAGCCAGGACACACTGGCCATGCCGTTCAATCTGGGCGTCGGGGATACTCTTGACTTTACCCTAACCTTCACCGGGGGTCAGAGCGTCGTTCTTACGGGAGATAGCTATCTGTGGATGGTTTTTCTGACGAGCGATGAGGGAGGCGCCTCCCTGGACACGACTGGGACCTATGAATTTCTGGGTGCAAGTTCGAATGTTGTGAGTGGGCCAATCCCAATCAGTCAGGATAACTCCTTCGCTCATGTGGGAAACTATCTCTTTGAGTCCTTGTATCGCACGAACTCCGCTCCAATTTCGTTCTCTGGAATACGTCAGATCATTACGATTAACGGCGTCGTCAATACTGACCCCGACAATATTAGTACGTCGAGAGATTATGCGAGTATTGCGCTCGCGACCGATGGGCGGATAGGAGCAATCCCGGAACCCGGCACCTGGGCGCTGATGATCGGCGGCTTCGGCTTGGCCGGTGCGTGGCTGCGGCGTCGGCGCGCGGTAGTTGCGGCCTGATCCGAGCTTCAATCTGACAGGACCCGAGGGGCCGGCGGCGACGCCGGCCCTTTTTCTGTGGGGGCGGCGCCCACGGCGCATAGGGTCGTCGGACATCAACGTTGACAGCGTCCCCATGCGGGCCCGATGCGTCACCGCTTGCCCGTTCGAAAGCGCGACATGCCCAACATCCTCATCACCGGCTCCACCCGCGGCATCGGTGCGGGGATCACGGATGCGTTGAAGGATCGGGCCTGCGTCATCGGCCACGGGCGAGGCGAGGCCGAAGCGGTCATCGGCGCGGACCTGGCCGATCCCGACGCGGCGGACGCGCTCTGGGATACCGCCTTCGCCCGCCTCGACGGCCGCATCGATGTGCTGATCAACAACGCCGGGGTGTTCGAGGCGACCCCCGTTGATGCACCCCTGCCCGACTGGCAGGCCAGCTGGGCGCGCACGATGCAGATCAACCTGCAGGCCGCCGCCGACCTGTCGCGCCGCGCGATCCTGCACTGGCGCGAGCGCGGCGTCGGCGGCCGGATCGTCAACATCGCCAGCCGCGCCGCGTATCGCGGCGACAGCCCCGCGCACTGGCACTATGCGGCGTCCAAGGCCGGGATGGTGGCCATGACCAAGTCGATCGCGCGCGGTTACGCCGCCGAGGGCATCCTGGCCTTCGCGATCTGTCCGGGTTTCACCATGACCGGGATGGCCGACGACTATCTCGCCAGCCGGGGCGGCGACAAGCTGCTGGCCGACATCCCGCTGGGCCGCGTGGCCGACCCGGACGAAGTGGCCACCGCCGCAGCCTGGCTCGCGCTGGAAGCCCCGGCGTCGATGACCGGCGCGGTGCTCGACATCAACGGGGCGAGCTATGTTCGATAGACGCTTCAGTCCAACAGCTGTTGCGCCAGGTAGGTGAACTCCAGCGCCTGGCGCATCGCCCGCTCGTTGAGGTTGGCGGCGGCCGCGTGCCCGCCGTCGATATTCTCGTAGTAGAGGTAGTCGTAGCCGTATGCCTTCAGCCGGGCCGCCGCCTTCCGCGCATGGGCCGGGTGCACGCGGTCATCCTTGGTGGACGTCTCGATGAACACCCGCGGATAGGGCTGGCCGGCCCTCAGGTTCTGGTACGGCGAATAGCTCATCAGCATCGCGCGCTCCGCCGGCACGTCCGGATCGCCGTACTCGCCCATCCATGAGGCTCCGGCGCCGATATGCTTGTAGCCGATCATGTCGAACAGCGGGACCTGGATGACGATCGCCTTGTAGAGTTCGGGCCGCTTCGTCAGCGCCACGCCCATCAGCAGGCCCCCGTTCGAGCCGCCCATGATGCCAAGCTTTTTCGGATTGGTGATCTTCCGCGCGATC
>JANPKX010000021.1:0-4554 GCA_031426235.1 Alphaproteobacteria bacterium
GTTCGAGTGGCTGGACAACGGCGGCCTGACGATCCCCGGCCCGACGCCGGCCTCGCATAACGGCGGCTCAATCCAGCGCTACGACCTCAAGACCGGCGCCCTGACCACGGTGTACGACAGCTGCGACGGTCGGCGGCTGATCGGCCCCAACGACCTGGTCTTCGACAAGGCCGGCGGCATGTGGTTCACCGATCACGGCTGCTCGACGCCGGAGGGCCGCAAGTTCGGCGCGGTCTACTACGCGAAGGCGGACGGCAGCCACATCAGCCGCCAGCGCGATCACCTGATCAGCCCCAACGGCATCGGCCTCTCGCCCGACGAGGACGTGGTCTATGTGGCCGACACCCAGCTCGGCCGGCTGTGGGGGTTTGACGTGGCTGCGCCCGGCCAGCTCGGCCCGCCGGCTGGGTTCGCGCCGGGCCGGGTGATCGCCAATCTGCCCGGCTACCAGCTCCTCGACAGCCTGGCCGTCGAGGCGTCCGGAAAGGTTTGCGTCGCCACCATCATCAACGGGGGCGTCACGGCCTTTGACCCGTCAGGGACGACCGAGCACTTCGCGTTCCCGGATCTGATCTGCACCAACATCTGCTTTGGCGGAGACGACATGCAGACGGCCTGGATTACCGCCTCGGCAAGCGGCAAACTGTTCCGGGCCAGGTGGCCCCGCCCCGGGCTCAAGCTCAATTTCAACGCCTGACTGTCCGCCGACTAAGGAGTCTCAATGCGCCGCCGACTTATCGCTCTCGCCGGGATTCCGCTTGCCTGCCTGACGCTCAGCGCGGCGCATGCCCAGACTGCGGTCGAACGCCGGGTGGTTGGGGCCGCGACGCTGGAGAACATCCCCGCGATCCCGCCGGAGGTGATCGCGACGGTGCAACGCTATCAATCCAGCCGCCCCGCCAGCGTCGGCGACTGGATGGCGGATGGCTCGATCCTGATCACCACACGCTTCGGCGCCACAACCCAGATACACCGCATCGCCCAGCCCCTGGGCGCCCGCACGCAGCTTACCTTCTATGGAGAGCCCATCGGCGGCGTGACCGCCGCGCCCGGCTCGGACCGTTTCGTGTTCACCAAGGACAGTGGCGGCGACGAGTGGTTCCAGCTGTACGTCCAGGGACCGTCCGGAGAGGCGGTCTCCTTCACCGAGCCGGGAACCCAAAACAGCGGACCGGTGATCACGCGTGACGGCAAGCGCATGTTCTGGTCGCGGGCGGTCAAGGGTGGCGTTGGGAGGACGATCCTGACGGCGGCCTTGGACAACCCAGCCAGACGGCAGACAGTCTATGAGGAGCCTGCGGGCGCCCTGGGCGTCTCCGACGTCTCTGACGACGGTGGGAGCCTGCTGCTGACGCGGGTGATCTCCAACAGGGTGAGCCAGCTTCGCTTGCTGGACCTGGCCACGGGGCGCTCACGCGAGCTCACCCAGGGTCCTGCCGCGCGCTACGAGAACGCCACCTTCGCGCGCGGGGGGCGCGGCGTGCTGGCCATCTCGGACCGCGACTCCGATGTCCGTCGCATCGTGGAGATCGACGTCGCCTCGGGGCGCATGACCCCGGTGACTCCCGCCCAGCCCTGGGACGTCGAGGAATTCGACCTGTCCGTTGATCACCGGCGCTTGGCGTGGACTGTCAATGAGGATGGGTATTCCCGGCTCTACACCCGCGATCTGGCCTCAGGCCGCGACCTTCCCGTCGGCGAGGTTCCGCGCGGGGTGATCGCCAACCTCAAGTTCTCGCCGGACGGCCGCCGACTGGCCTTCAATGTCAGCAGCGCGACCGCGCCGGCAGATGTCTACAGCGTCGAGTTGGGCAATGCCGCGCTGACCCGCTGGACCGCGTCCGAGCGCGGTCCGATCGACCCGCGCACCCTGATCGAGCCGCAGTTGATCCGGTTCAAGTCGTTCGACGGCCTGTCGATCCCGGCCTTCGTGTACCGTCCCACTCAGGCGGCGCCAGGGGCCAAGACCCCCGTCCTGATCTCCATCCACGGCGGCCCTGAGGGCCAATCGCGGCCGGGCTGGTCTTCCTCCATCCAGTATTACGCCAATCAGCTGGGCGCGACCGTGATCGTGCCCAACGTCCGCGGCTCGGACGGCTACGGCTCCCGCTACCTTGATCTCGACAATGGCCCCAAGCGCGAGGACAGCGTCAAGGACATCGGCGCGCTGCTGGACTGGGTGGCGTCGCGGCCGGATCTCGACGCCGGCCGGGTCGCGGTGATCGGTGGGTCCTATGGCGGCTACATGGTGCTGGCGACCATGACCCACTACTCCGACCGGCTCGCGGGCGGCGTCAACCTGTTCGGCATCTCCAACTGGATCAGCTTCCTGCAGAACACCGAGGCCTACCGCCGCGACAACCGGCGCGCTGAATATGGCGATGAGCGCGACCCGGCCATGCGAGTGGTGTTCGAGCGCATCTCGCCCTTGTCCAGCGTCCAGAAGATCACCAAGCCGATCCTTATCCAGCAGGGACTCAATGACCCCCGGGTGCCCAAGTCCGAGAGCGACCAGGTGGTGGTCGCCCTGCGCGACCGCGGCGTGCCGGTCAGCTATCTGGTCTTCGCCGACGAGGGGCACGGCTGGCGCAAGCGACCCAACCAGGAAATCTCCCTGGCGGCGGAGACCCTCTTCCTGCGAGAGCTGCTGAAGACGCCAAGCCCGGCGGCTCAGTAGAGCGTCGCCATCGCGGTCCGGTCGAAGGCGGCGAGTTCGCCGTGGCGGCCGTCGCGGATCTTCACCACCCACTCGGGATCCTGCAACAGCGCCCGGCCGACCGCGACCATGTCGAAGTCGCCGCGGTCCAGCATCGCCTCCAGACGGTCCAGCGAGGCGGGCTCGGACTTTTCGCCGGCATAGCCCGCGATGAAATCACCACTGAGGCCGACCGAGCCCACGGTGATCGTCGGCACGCCGGTGACCTTCTTGGTCCAGCCTGCGAAGTTGAGGTCTGACCCTTCGAACTCCGGCTCCCAGAACCGGCGCTGCGAACAGTGGATGACATCCGCCCCGGCCTCGACGAGCGCGCCCAGCCACGCTTCCAGCGCCTTGGGATCATGGGCCAGCTTGACCGTGAAGTCCTGCTGCTTCCACTGGCTTACGCGGATGATCACCGGATAGTCCGGCCCCACCGCCTTGCGCACGGCGCGCAAGATGTCGGCGGCGAACCGGGCGCGGCCTGGAAGGCCCTTCGACCCGTAGGCGTCCTCGCGCACGTTGGTGCCGTCCCAGAAGAACTGATCGATCAGATAGCCGTGGGCGCCATGCAGTTCGATGGCGTCGAACCCCAGGGCCTTGGCCTGGGCGGCCGCGTCCGCGAAGGCGCGGATCGCGTCAGCGACCTCTTCTTCGCTCATCGGCTCGCCAAATTGCTTGCCCGGGCTGGAGTAGCCGGAGGGGCTGTCATAGGGGCCTGGCGGCTGCCAGGTCTCGCTGCGGCTACGCACTGCCCCGACGTGCCAAAGCTGCGGTGCGATCAGCCCGCCAACGGCATGCACCTCGTCGACGACCCGCTTCCAGGCCGCCAGCTCCGCCTCGCCATGGAAACGCGGGATGTTGGGGTCATTGAGCGAGGCCGGCCGGTCCACGCCCGTCCCCTCGGTTATGATCAGTCCGACCTGATTCTCCGCCCGCCGCCGGTAGTAGGCCGCAACCTCTTCCGTCGCCACGCCGCCGGGCGAGAACGAGCGGGTCATTGGCGCCATCACGACGCGGTTGGGCAGGGTCAGCCCCTTGAAGCTGAAGGGCGTGAAGAGGGTGTCGGAGGCCATGCGGGATTCCCGTGTTTGCTGCGCCGGACTTAGGGGCCGGAAGGCCGTGCCGCCAGTGCAGAAATTCTGTGCGCCTACAGACTAGACTTCGCCGCGGCATTCGGACTCGCGGTTCTGGAAAGGTCTCCACCTTTCCATCCCCCTTGGATCCACGCCGCCAGATCTGGCGTGAACCGGTCGCGCACCTTGGCGTCATAGAGCGCCAGGTCGCCGGGTCCCAGCACATCGCGCCAGCGTCCGGTTTCGCCCCTGTTGAAGAACCGGTCCGCGCCGCCGATGAGGTATCCGTGGGCGGACGGCATCAAGCTTGGCCCGGCCGCGCGCATGATCTCGAACCGCGCAGCCTTCACCAGCGACGGCCAGATCGCCTCGTCCACGGCGATGTCCAGGAATCCCGCGATCCGCCGCATCTCTCGATCCAGGTCCGCGCTCAAGTCGGCGTAGTGGACCAACAGCAGGTTCGGCCGTTCGCGCTCGGCCCAGTATCCGGCCTCCAGATCGAAGAAGGAGGGTGACGGCAGCCCATCATCCTGTCCGGTTACAACCCCCTCGCTCAGCCACAGTCGGAAATAGGCGGCGGGGTCGCCCGGCAGGCGCGGGTAGGGCCGCCCAATCCGCGGATCCCCCAGTCCAACCTGGTCCAGCAGGGCCAGGTGCGTGTCCGTGAACCCACCAAAGTGGTTGTGCATCGCCAGGGCGACGTCCCGCCCGTCGCGGGCCACATGGATGTAGCGGACTTCGTCGTACAACGGCAGGCCGTCGATGGGCACATGGGTCTTCAGG
>JANPKX010000022.1:0-3471 GCA_031426235.1 Alphaproteobacteria bacterium
GCGGCCAGCACCAGCGCCTCAACCATCGTGCCGATGAAGGCGGGAATACCCGAGAAGCCGATGACCCGGAGGGTCGCGATCTCCACGGCGCGGTTCGAGACCGAGGCGTACATGGTGTTGAGCGCCCCGGCCAAGGCGCCGATCGCCATGATGATCCCCAGCGGCCAGCCGAAGTACTTGATCAGCAGGCCCGAGCGCTCGGCCTGGGCGGCGAAGTAGGTCTGTTCGCTCTGGGCCTTGAGCTGCAGGCGGGGCTCGGACTTGGCATAGGCGGTGAAGGCGGGCATGGCCGCTGGGCTCGTCAGCACCACCCGAGCGGTCTGAAAGGTGGTGCCGCGCTTGAACAGGCTCTGCACCACCGGCGCATCGGCCCACAGTTCGGATTCGAACACGGTGCCGGGGGCCTCGAAGACGCCCACGACCCGCCAGGTCTGGGCGCCAAACCGAACCGAGCGGCCCAGCTCGAACCCCTCGAACTCTCGAAGCAAGCCGGCGCCGACGACGATCTCGTTGGAGCCGGGCGCGAACATACGGCCTTCGCGGATGCGAGCCTGCTTGCGGACCAGCAGGCCGTTGGGGCCCACGCCCCGCAGCGGCATGTTGGCCTTGGAGTCCGACGATTTCTTGATCCCATCGACCACCAGCATCAGTTCGGCCGACACGAGGGGCCGGCCGTCGGCGCCCATCTTCACGCCGGGCCCGCGCCCCAGCAGGTCGACCTGGTCGCGGGTCAGCGTGCTGTTGAGCTCCGCCTCCGAGCCGTCGCGGAGCACGATCGCCACATCGGGGGCGCCTGAGCCCTTCAGCGTCTGGTTGAATCCGTTGGCCAGCGACAGAAATCCCAACAGCACGGCCACCACCAGGGCGATAGAGGCCACCGTGGCGAGCGACATCCACAACCTCTGCGGGATCGACCGGACGTTCATCGCGATCACGGACCGCGTCTGGCTCATCAGGCTCATGCGATGGCTCCTTAGCGCCGGTTGAGGGCGTCGACGATGCTCATACGGAGCGCCGAGGCGGCCGGGATGGCGCCGGTGACGAGGCCAAGCGTGACCGCCAGCAGCAAGCCCGCGAGGGCGACCAGCGGCGACATCGACAGGTCTCCGAAACTGGAGGCGGCCGGCGTGCTGGAGAGCGCGGCCAGCGCCAGGGCCGCCGCGCCCAGCCCCAGCACAGCGCCCAGAGTCGACAGCAGCAGCGCCTCGCCCAGCACCAGGCGAAGCACCCGCGGGCTGGAAAAGCCCAGCGTCTTCATGACGCCGATTTCCCGGGTGCGCTCGCGCATGGCCGACACCAGGGTGGTCGAGACGATCATCAGGATCGCGGCGAAGGCCGCAGCCACCACCATAGTCACGATGAGGTTGAGGTCGCCGGCCTGTTTCAGGAATGCCTGGGCGAAGGTCTTCTCATCGACCGTCGAAGTTTCGTAGGGCGAGTTGGCGAACGCGGCGTCGATCGCCTTGGCGACCTGGCTGTTCAGGTCCGCCGAGGCGGTCCGCACGGCGACGTTGCCGATCTGGTCGCGGCCAAAGGTCGTGGTCTCGTTCAGATAATCGTAGTGGAAATAGAGCGCGGCCGTGGCGTCCGTTGGCTTGGCGCCGGTGAAGATGCCGGCGATCTTCATGTCCCAGGCTCGGCGACCGCCGGGCTGGGTGTAGATGTTCGAGCTGATCGGGATCGTCTGCCCGACCTTCCAGCCGTACTGATCAGCCAGCGACTTGCCGACGATCACGCCGGTGCGTTCGGCTATGAACGTTTTCCGCTCGGCCTCGGTGAGCCGGACGTCATTGGCGTAAAGGTTGAGATAGGTCGCGGGATCCACCGCGAACCCCACGAACCGGCTGGTGCGCGGGTCCTGATAGTAGGCGCCGAACCAGCTGGAATGGGTCACCCCGGTGACCCCGGGGATCGCCGCGATACGATTCACGTAGGCGATAGGCAGGGGCTGGGTGAAGTTGATCTTGTTGGAGACGATCAGCCGCTCGCTGGAGGCCCCGGTTTCCGACGCCCGCGTCAGCGCCATGTTGAGGCCGGTCAGGATCCCGAAGATCAGGAACGCCATGAAGATCGAGACGGTCAGCAGGATCGTGCGCAACGGCTTGCGGAACAGGTTCTTCCGGACGAGATCGAAGTCTCTCATGCCGTGACCTCGGCAAAGGCGCCCTTGTCGAGGTGTAGGGTGCGCTTGGCGAAGCGCGCCGCCTCCGGGTCGTGGGTGACCATGACGATGGTCTTGCCCATCTCCTGGTTCAGGAGCTGCAGCGTGCCCAGGATGTCGTTTGCCGTGTTCCGGTCGAGGTCGCCCGTGGGCTCGTCGCAGAGCAGCAGCTTAGGGTCGGAAACGATGGCCCGGGCGATGGCGACCCGCTGCTGCTGGCCCCCCGAGAGCTCCTTGGGCTTGTGTTTCGCCCGGTCCGACAGCTCGACGATCTTGAGGGCGGCCTCGACGTTGTCGCGGCGTTTCTTGGCTGAAAGCTTGGTCAGCATCAGCGGCAGTTCAACGTTCTGGGCCGCCGTCAACACCGGCATCAGGTTGTAGAACTGGAAGATGAACCCCACGCTGCGCGCGCGCCAGGCTGCCAGCTGGCCTTCGGAGTAGCCGTCGATGCGCTCGGCGTCGAAGATGATCTCGCCGCTGTCACAGCGGTCGGTGCCGCCCAGCAGGTTGAGCAGGGTGGTCTTGCCTGAGCCGGAGGGTCCCATGATAGCCACGAAGTCTCCGGCCTCGATCGCCAAGGTCAGGCCGTCGAAGATCGCGATCGATTCCTTGCCCCGCCGATAGTGCTTGGTGACGTTGTTCAACTGAATGAGGGCGCTCATCGGGGGGTCCTGTCAGGCTGGGATCAGGTGCGGCTCTCGAGGAAGGTGACCTTGACGGCCATCTCGGGAAGGATCCGCGCGTCCTTGCCGTCGAAACCGATGCGCACGCGCACCGTGGCCTTGTCGCGGCTGGCGGTCGGGATCTTGGCGATCACCCGTGCGGGGAGGACGGTGTTGGGAAAGGCGTCCAGAATGGCTTCGACCTTCTGGCCCACCGAGACGCGGCCGATGTAGGCCTCGTTGACGTCGACCTCGATCTCCAGGCTGTCCATGTCGACAATGGTGCAGATGCCGGTGCGGGTGAAGCCGCCTCCGGCGGAAAGGGGTGAGATGATCTCGCCGGGCTGTGCCGCCTTGTCGATGACGATGCCTGAGAACGGGGCGCGGATCTCGTACTTGCCGAGTTGCACACGGGTGCGGTTGGACTCCGAGCGCGCGGCCGCCAGTTGGGCGCGCGACAGGTCTTCCTGGGCGGCGGCCACCCGGGCCTTGAGGGCGGTCGCCTGCAGACTGGCCTCGCTGACATAGCCGGTCCTCGCCAGGCTCTGAGCACGCGCCAAGTCGCGCTCGGCCTGGACATACTGGACCCTGGCGGAGGCCAGGGCCGCCTCGGCCGAGACCGCCCGCGCACGGGTCGAGGCGTCGTCC
>JANPKX010000023.1:0-2977 GCA_031426235.1 Alphaproteobacteria bacterium
GGTGGGGAAATGTGGGCCGGAGTGGAGCGTCGGAGCCTGATCCCGACTTCCCCACCCGTCCGGCCATCGGCCGTCCCCCCACCCCCGTAAGGGGAGGGAAGCGCCACCACCGGAGCCAGCGTGGCTGTCGCGCGTTAGGGCCGCATGGATGTGCGGTCGGCGAGCGAAGAAGACTATGCGCGCGGACTGGCGAGGGCCGGCGCGGGGGCGCTGATCTTCGGGTTTCCGCTGCTGATGACCATGGAGATGTGGGAGCTGGGCTTTCACATGGAGCGGGGGCGGCTGGCCCTGCTCATCGTCGTGACGGCGGCCTTCGCGTTCGGGCTCAGCCGGTTCGCGGGCTTTCGTGACGACACCACGGTGGCCGATGACGCCCTGGACGCCCTGGCCGCCCTGCTGGTGGGCTTCATCGTCTCCGCCGCCTTGCTGGCGGTGCTGGGGCTCATCGGGCCGGACATGGCCCTGCGCGAGGTCGTCGGGATGGTGGCCGTGCAAGCGGCACCGGCCAGCATGGGCGCGGTCCTGGCCAACAAGCAGTTGCAGCAGGGCGCGAGCGAAGCGGGCAAGGAGGATCGCGCCGGGTATGCCGGTCAGCTCTTCTTGATGGCCGCCGGCGCGCTGTTCTTCGCCTACAATGTCGCACCGACCGAGGAGATGATCCTCATCGGCTTCCGGATGAGCCCCTGGCACGCCGTCGCCCTGATTGCGCTGTCGCTGCTGGCGCTGCACGCCCTGGTCTTTACGGTCGGGTTCGCGGGGCAGCACGGGCATGAGGGCCATGCCCGGGCGTTCTTCCACTTCACCCTCGCCGGTTATGGAATCGCCCTGCTGGTCAGCCTCTACACGCTCTGGACCTTCGGGCGGTTGGAAAGCGGGCTCAGCGAAGCTATTCGCGCCATCGTGGTCCTGGGCTTTCCGTCGGCCCTCGGCGCCGCACTCGCAAGACTGGTGGTCTGAAGATGGTCGCTCGCAAGGCCCCCGCACCCCGCGCCCGCAAGCCGGCGCCCAAGGCGGAACCGAAGGCTCTCAGCCCGACCTCCCTGCTGGAGTGGGCGGCGGCCGGCCTGGGACTGGTGCTGACGCTGGGCGTGCTGGGCTATGAGTTGCGCGAGGCGATCACTGACGGCGACGGTGCCCCCCGCCTGACGGTGGTGCGGGAGCCGACGGAGGCCACCGCCGGCGGCTTTGTCGTGCCCCTGACCGTACGCAACGCCAGCGACGCCACGGCCGCCGAGGTGGAGGTCCGCGCCGTCCTTGAGCGCGACGGGCAGGTGGTGGAGGAGCGCCGAACGAGCTTTACCTACGTGCCGGGGCGTGGCGAGGCGAGCGGCGGCGTCGTGTTTCAGACCGATCCGGCCACCGCGCGGCTGCGCCTGGAGCCGGAAGGCTATCAGGATCCCTGAGGCCTCAGGCCTCGATGTCGTTGCCGCCCATCTCCTTCAGGAAGAGAGCGCCCACCACGGCCGTGAAGGTCGCCACGACAATCGGGTACCAGAGGCCGTAGTAGATGTTGCCCGTGGCCGCGACCATGGCGAAGGCCGTGGTCGGCAGGAAGCCGCCCAGCCAGCCGTTGCCCAGGTGGTAGGGGAGGGACATCGAGGTGTAGCGGATCCGCGCCGGGAACATCTCGACCAAGGCGGCCGCGATCGGGCCGTAGACCAGGGTCACGTAGATCACCAGCAGCCACAGCAGGAAGACGACCATGGGCTTGTTGACCAGCGCCGGGTCTGCCTTCAGCGGATAGCCTGCCGCCTTGATCTCGGCGGCGAAGGTCTTGCTCCAGGCGTCCTTGGCGGCCTTGAACTCAGCCTTGGACATGGCGGTGCCCTCCAGGCTCGGCAGCTCCCGTGCGCCAATCCGGATGAGCGTCGGCGCGCCCGCCGGAGCTCCTGCATTGACGTAGGAGATGCCGGCGGTGGCCAGGGCCTGCTTGGCCACGTCGCAGCCTGTCGTGAAGGCCTGCTTTCCGACCGGATCGAACTGGAAGTGGCAGCTTGCCGGGTCCGCCACCACGGTCACGGGGGCGGTGGCGCTCGCCGCGGCGAGTTGCGGGTTGGCGGCGCTCGTCAGAGCCTTGAAGACCGGGAAGTAGGTCAAGGCGGCCAGCAGGCAGCCGATCAGGATCACAGGCTTTCGGCCCACCTTGTCCGAGAGCCAGCCGAACAGCACGAAGAATGGCGTGCCCAGCACGAGCGCGATCGCCACCAGGGTGTTGGTCAGGGCCCCGTCGACCTTCAGCATCTTCTCGAGGAAGAACAGCGCGTAGAACTGGCCGGTGTACCAGACGACCGCCTGGCCCGCGGTGAGGCCCGCCAGGGCGAGGATCACCAGCTTGAGGTTCTTCCATTCGCCGAAGCTCTCGGTCAGCGGCTTCTTCGAGGTGGTCCCTTCGTCCAGCATCTTCTGGAACACCGGGCTCTCGCCCAGCTTCAGGCGGATCCATAGCGAGACGCCCAGCAGCACGATCGAGACCAGGAAGGGGATACGCCAGCCCCAGGCCTTGAAGGCGTCCTCGCCGATGTTGGTGCGGACCAGAAGGATGACGACGAGGCTGAGGAAGAGGCCGAAGGTCGCCGTGGTCTGGATCCAGGAGGTGTAGAGCCCGCGCTTGCCGGGCGGCGCATGCTCGGCGACGTAGGTGGCCGCCCCGCCGTACTCTCCGCCCATGGCCAGCCCCTGGAGCAGCCTGAGCGAGATGAGCAGGATCGGCGCCCACACCCCGATGCTCTCGTAGCTGGGCAGTAGCCCGACCACGAAGGTCGAGAGCCCCATCAGCAGCATGGTGACGAGGAAGGTGTTCTTGCGGCCCCACAGGTCGCCCAGGCGGCCAAACACGATCGCGCCTAACGGCCGCACAGCGAACCCGGCGGCGAAGGCCAGCAGGGCGAAAATATAGCCCGTCGTCTCGTTCACGCCCGAGAAGAAATGGTGGGTAATGAAGGTGGCGAGGCTGCCGTAGAGATATACGTTCGTTGCA
>JANPKX010000024.1:0-2737 GCA_031426235.1 Alphaproteobacteria bacterium
GTGATTTACCAGCGGACGCCGAACCGGGCCACACCGGCCATCGCCAACCCGCCGCTTACCGACCTGAACCGGATGCTGCGCACCGCGATAACCTCGGGCACCGGCGCGCGGGCGGCGATTGCGGGCTATGATCTGGCGGGCAAGACCGGAACTACCTCGGACTACAAGGACGCATGGTTCTGCGGTTACACGGGCGGCTTGGCCAGCTGCGCCTGGCTGGGCCGTGATGACGGCCGGTCCATGGGACGTGTCTCCGGCGCCACTCTGCCGGCCGAGATGTGGAAGAGCTTCATGGTCACGGCGCTGAAACGGGCCCCGGTAGCGGCGATCCCGCCTGGCCCGCCGGCGCCGGTCATGGCGCCGCCGCTGGTTCCCGCCGAGCCGCCGCCCGAGCCGATCGCCCGCCACGACGACGCACGGCCTACCGCTGGCGCGCAAGGCGGCCTATAGCTCACAGACCCTATCCGCCCCTGCACGGGAGCCTCGATGCGTCCATGGCCCGAGACCGGCTTTCGACCCTCAGCGCCATGATCGACCAGGGGGTGATCCCGGTCTTCTACCATCCGGACACCGAGGTCTGCGTCCAGGTGATCCAGGCCTGCGCCAATGGCGGCGCCAAGGCGGTTGAGTTCACCAATCGGGGCGACTTCGCCGCACAGGACTTTCTGGAGATCGCGCGCCACTTCGCCGCCGCGGATCCGTCGGTGCTCCTGGGGGTCGGTTCCATCGTGGATGCGCCGACGGCCGGGCTCTACATCGCGAACGGGGCCAATTTCGTCGTTGGGCCCATGGGCAATGCCGAGGTCGCGCGCCTCTGCAACCGTCGCATGATCCCCTACCATCCCGGATGCGGCACGGTGGGTGAGATCAGCCAGGCCCAGGAGTGGGGCTGTGAGATCGTCAAGCTGTTCCCGGGCGGCGCAGTGGGCGGGCCAGAGTTCGTCAAGGCGGTACTGGGCCCGATGCCTTGGAGCAAGATCATGCCGACCGGCGGCGTGGAGCCCGACGAGGCCTCGCTGGAGGCCTGGTTCAGCGCCGGCATCGTCGCCTGCGGCATGGGCTCGGGCCTGATCACCAAGGCGCTGCTGGAGGCGCGGGACTATGCGGGCATCGAGGCGCGCGTTCGCGAGACGGTGGCGCTGATCCGGCGACTGCGGGCCAGATGACCGTGCGGCCCGGCCTTTTGTTCACCCTGGTGCTCGCCGCCAGCGCCGGCGTGGCCCAGGCCGAGGATCTGGCCGCCAAGATGGTCATGGCTCTGGATGTGAACCCGGCTGCCGTGGCCTTCTGGGCCGGGGGCAACGACCCGCCGGAGGCGGAAAGCACCTACGCTGCAGAAGTCCGGTGGGCTGCGGCGCTAAAGGGCGCCCAGGTCATGCAGGAAAAGGGGCGGCTGCTGCAGACGGCCGGCTTCAATCGTGACGGGGCCTGGAGCACCTTTGCGCAAGCTATGGCTGACATCGCGCGGGAAGGTGAAGCGGCCGCCCGGGCAAAGGACGCCGAAAAAGCGTTCGAGGTGGGCGGGCGGCTCTATGACGCCTGCAACGGCTGCCACAAGACCTACGTCCCCCGGACCACCTCGCCCTGATGACTGACGTGAAGCCCACTGCGCCGGAGCGCGGCGCCGCGCCGGCCGTCCGCTATCTCGAGACCCTGCTCGAGGATGTGATCCGCTATCTCGACGGAGAAGACGCTGCCGCCCTGGTGAAGCGCGCCCAGGATGTCGCAAGCCACGACGACGAGGAGGCGCTGGAGGCGCTGTTCTCCGGGTTGCGCGCTGACCAGGCGGTCTATCTGGCGCGGGCGTTTACCTGCGCCTCGATGCTCAGCAACCAGGGCGAGGAAGTCGCCAGCCGTCGGGCGATCGAGCGCGAGGCCGAGGACGGGCCAGGCGAGCTGCCGCGCACCCTGGCCGAGGCGGCGGAGCGGGTCGGCGTCCGCGCCGCTGGGCGCATCGTGACGCGCATGGCGGTCTCGCCGGTTCTGACCGCCCACCCGACCGAGGTGCGCCGGCGGGCCGTGGTGGAACGCGAGGCCGAAATCTCACGCCTGATGTCGCTGCGTCGGCATCATCTGGCGCCCGACCAGGATAAACACCTGCGCGACGCCCTGTTCCGTGAGGTCGCCCTCCTCTGGCGCGCGCGGATGCACCGGCCCGAGCGGATCACGCCCGGCGACGAGATCCGCAATTCGCTGGCTATCGTTCGCCGCTCGATCCTGCCGGCGTTGTCCGAGATCTACGAGGGCTGGAGCGAGCAGTTCGACGGGGCCACGCCCCTGACCCTGGGGTCCTGGCTGGGCGGCGACCGCGATGGCCATCCCGGCGTCAGTGGCGCGACGTTGAAGCTGGCCCTGCGCTCGCAGGCGCGGCTGATCCTCGACCACTACTGGGACGAGGTGCGCGCGCTGTGGTTCGACATGGCGGTGACGACCGAGCTGTCCCCGGCGAGCAGCGGCGTGATGGCCCTGGCGGAGGCTTCTCCCGACCCGTCGGTGCACCGGCGTGACGAACCCTATCGGCAGGCCTTGCAAGAGATCTCCGAGCGGCTGTCGGCGACCACCAACCGGCTGGCCGGCGGCGTTCACCCGACGGCCTCCCCGCCCTATGAGAGCGCGGCCGAATTCGTGGCCGACCTGGAGACCGTCCGGCAGTCGGTGCGTAAGCACTTGGGCGAGCGGATCATCGGAACGCGGCTGCGCACACTGATCGCCGTCGCGCGGGCGTGCGGGTTCCACC
>JANPKX010000025.1:0-1749 GCA_031426235.1 Alphaproteobacteria bacterium
GTCGAAGAGTTCGGCCATCGCCAAGCCTGAGCCGGACTGACGCCAGTCGCTCGATGCGCGGATGCCCAGCCAGTCGGAGATCGGGCTGCGACTCACGTGAACGGATAGTTCAACGTTCGGGATCGCCTTTACGATGGAACTGTCCCAAGTCTGCGGGCGACTGATGCCGACCGTCCAGTCGGCTGGAGCCAACATCCGGGCAAAGCGCGACTCCTGGCCTGTGAGGCGGACCGGGAACCGGTACCAGTAGACGCCGTCTGTGCCGACCCGACCCTCCATCAGGTCCATCAACCAGGGCTCCCCGTGTCGCGACGCACTCTGGCGCAGGGGAAGACCGGTTGGGTCGAGCGCCGCCACCTGGCTTTCGCGTACGTCCGGGATCGCGAAAGCCGCGACGAACGTGACCATGGAGACCGCGCAGAGCATCTCGCCAGCGGTCAGCCGGACCTCCACCGTCGCCGCGCGTCGCCCTCTGTTGATGAGGTTGGCGTGCGTGCGCAGCTCCGACATCGGCGTGGGCCGAACGAACGCCGATGTGCTTGCGACGGGCGTAAACGCTTCACCGACGAGCTCCTCGGCGACCGCGCACATCAGACCCGCTACCGCCCCGCCCTGCACGCCTTGAAACGGACCGCGTGCGAACTGGCCAGGCAGCCACGTGTTGTCGCCGGTGCGTGAGAACACGGTCTCATCACTTTTGTCGCTCGTGTCGCCCTCAGCGGCGCAGGCTGTTACCACCCCGCAAACCCTTACCATGGCTCGTCGAAGGGCCGGATTTCGACGTTGAACGACCAGGCAGACCTGGGCTGATGAGCGATTCGGTAGCACTCGTCCGCGATGTCGGCAGGCTGGCAGAAGAAGTCGTCCGGCTTATCGGGCGCGCGGGCGCGGGTCCACGCGGTGTCGATCACCGCGTCGATCGCGATATAGGCGGCGTGAACACCTCGGGGACCGACCTGCCGCGCGATGCTCTCCAGCAGGATCCGTTGGGCCGCCTTGGTCGGAGCGAAAGCGGCGAACTGCGCTTTCCCGCGAAAGGCGGAGGTGTTGCCGGTGCACAGCAGGGCGCCGGCTCCGGCCTCGACCATCGGTGGCGTCGTGAGGCGGGCAAGATGCAGCAGCGCCAGGCAGTTGATCCGAAAGTTAGCCTCCAGCACCGCGGGATCCACGGTCAGGAAATCGCCAAAGGCGCCGCCGACCGCGTTGTGGACAACCACGCTTGGCGACCCCAGCCGCGCCTGAACCGCCTCGACCGCGCCCCGCAGCGCCAGCGGGTCTGCGACGTCGCACGAAAAGGCATGGGCGCCAGGGATATCTGCGGCGAGCGCATCTAAGCGCGCGGAGCCGCGCGCAAGCATCGCTACGGCGTAGCCGTCCTCAGCGAACCGCCGAACGATCGCGGCGCCGGTAGCCGGCCCTACGCCCGTGACGAGACAGGTTTTATTGAGTGGGGGGCTCACGCTGCCAGCGCCTGCTCGACGAACGTCAGACGGTCGTTGCCGAAGAAGAGGGCGCTATCCAGGGTGAAACTTGGCACCCCGAACAGACCCGCCTCCGCGGCTCGCTCGGTATTGCTTTCGATCTGGCCGGCGGCGGCCGAGCGCTCCGACCAGACCGCGGCGGCGTCCGCGACACCGCCAGCCGTCAGCAGCGCGACCACTTCTGCATCGCTCGTAAAGCGCGCTGGCGCCTTCCACATGCCTTCGAAGATCGCCCGGATATAGGCCTCGCCGACTCCGGCCTCCAGCG
>JANPKX010000026.1:0-5528 GCA_031426235.1 Alphaproteobacteria bacterium
CGTTCGGCCTTTTCCTGCCGGCCACGATCCGATTCACCAAGCACGCCTACGCCCGGCCCCGACTCTCGACGAAGGTCGACAAGGCGCCCTGACCCACGCGAGCCTGCGCCTGCGTGATTGACGAACGCCTCTCCTGACCGGATGGGTGTCGCCAACAGCAACAACGGCGTCGGGCGGAAGCATGGACCTTAAAGACAAGATCATCGTCGTCACCGGCGCGGCCAGCGGCATCGGCCGGGCGATGGCCCAGCGTTTCGCCGCCGAGGGCGCGCGGCTGGTGGTCTGCGCGGACCGGAACGGGGAGGGCGCGCGCGCGGTGGCGGCCGAGGTCGGGGGCGTGGGCTTCACGACCGATGTCTCCCGCGAGGATGAGATCGCGGCCCTGATCGAGGCGGTCGAATCGAACCACGGCCCCATCGACCTGTTCTGTTCCAACGCCGGCATCGGCGTCGGCGGCGGCGCGGAGACGCCCAACGACGACTGGCAGCGGATCTGGGACATCAACGTCATGGCCCATGTCTGGGCGGCGCGGCACTTGGTCCCCCGGATGGCGGCCCGGGGCGGCGGATATCTCCTCAACACGGCCTCAGCCGCAGGGCTGCTCTCGCAGATCGGCTCGGCGCCCTATGCGGTCACCAAGCACGCGGCGGTGGGACTGGCGGAATGGCTGTCGATCACCCACGGCGACCAGGGGATCAAGGTCTCGGTTTTGTGCCCGCAGGCGGTGCGCACCGCCATGACCGCCGGCAATCCGGACGGCGTCGCCAGCATCGACGGCATGATGGAGCCCGAAGCGCTGGTGGAGTCCGTGGTTCGCGCGATCGAGGCCGAGCAGTTCCTGATCCTCCCGCACCCCGAGGTGCTGGACTATATGCGCAACAAGACGGGCGACTACGGCCGCTGGATCGGCGGCATGCGCAAACTGAACCGCCGGTTCAACGGCTGACAGACCACTTAGGGAGTGGGGCAGGGATCATGACAAACCTCGTAAGCGTCTCCGACGCAGGCCATGTGCGCACCATCGCGTTGAACCGACCGGAGAAAAAGAACGCGCTCAGCCAGGAACTGGCCTGGGCGGTCATCGGCGCGGTGGACGCCGCGGCCCTGGACGACAATGTCTGGGTGGTGGCCCTGACCGGCAGTGGCGACGCCTTCTGCGCGGGGCTGGACCTGTCGCCGGGGACCGTTCCCTATTCGCCGCACTCGCCTCAGGTCGCGATGCTGGACGACATCGGCTGGGTCGGCAATTTCCTGCTGGCGATCCGCAGGCGCTGCGACAAGCCGGTCGTGGGCGGCATCAACGGGGTGGCGGTGGGCGCGGGCCTGGGCCTGGCCATGGCCACCGACGTGCGCCTGATCGCCGAGAGCGCGCGGCTGATGGCGGGCTACACGCGGATCGGGGGCTCACCCGACGCCGGACTGACGATCACCCTCCCGCAGACCATGGGCTATGAACGCGCCATGCGCTTCATGATGGAGAACCGCACCGTCACCGGCGCGGAGGCTCTGGAGTGGGGTATGGCGGGGGAGGTCGTCTCGGATGCGGGCTTCGCCGACCGGCTGGCGGCCTACTGCGCCCAGCTCTGCGAATGGTCGCCGATCACCCTGCGGCTGCTGAAGCGCGGCATCGCGCGGTCGTACGAGTCCAACGACATGGAGGCCCAGCTCCGCTACGAGGTCGCCAACATCGGCCGCGCCTTCCGGAGCGAAGACGGCCAGGAAGCCCGCCGGGCGTTCCTGGAGAAACGCAAGCCGGTCTTCCAGGGGCGTTAGTAGCCGGCGGTGACGGTGGGCAGGCCCAGGAACAGGCGGCCCGTCGTCTCCAGGATGTTCGGCGAGACCATGAAGTGCTGGGTCGCCACGTGGATGTCGCGAAATTGCCGCTGCAGCGGCGAGGTCTCGTAGACCGATGTACCGCCGACCAGGGTGTACATGGCGTCCACGACCGCGACCGACTCGCTGACGGCGTGATTGACCGACAGGCGCATGTCGCGGCTGTAAGCGACGTCCATCGGTCCCGGCGTCTGGGCAGCCTCCCAGGCGGCGTCGAGGCTCTGGTAGAAGAACGCCCGGGCGGCGCGCAGCCGGGCCTCGGCGCGGGCGATCTCGATCTGGGTGTGCGGCCGGTCCGCGAACGGTGCGGCCGCGCCGCCGCGGCGCTTCTCGCGCGCCACGCGGGTCGCCTCGTCCAGGGCGGCCCGGGCGATCCCGAGGGCGACGCCGCCCACCCCCTGGGCCAGCGGCGAGAAGGGCGGGAAGCGAAACAGCGGCCGGTCGGGCAGGGCCTTGACCTGCACCCCGGCGGCACGATGCTCCGGCACGAACACATCGCGCACCTCGAAGGCCGTGCTGCCGGTGCCCTTGAGACCAGCGACCTGCCAGGTGTTCAACGGCACGACCTGGTCCGGCGAGAAGAACAGCATGTGGTTGCGCGGCAGGCCCGCCGAGTTGGTCAGCGGCTGGCCGTCCTCGATCAGCACGCAGCCACCGCCAATCCAGTCGGCGTTGGGCGAGCCCGAGCCCCAGTCCCAGCGCCCGGTCACCTGGAACCCGCCCGGAACCCGCGTCGCCTGTCCCATGGCCGCGAACACACCGGTGATCAGGCTGTCCGGCCGGGCCAGCAGTTCGCCGATCGCCGCGTCGCTCAGGCGTCCGAACGCCAGCCCCGTCGTGGCTGCGATGAAGGCGACCCAGCCGCACGCCGCGTCGCCCTGGGCCAGGGCCTCGTAGACCTCGGCCGCCGTACGCGGCGACACCTCCAGCCCGCCCACCGCCTCGCGCACGAACATCCGGTAGAAGCCGGCCTCGCCCATGGCTGTGGAGATGTCGCGGGGAATCCGCCCGGCGGCCTCGATCTCCGGCCCCCGCGGCGCGACGGCGGCGGCCAGGGCGTGGGCGTGGGCGATGAGGTCGTGATGAGCGGTCATGGCGCGGGTCCCCTGGGGAGGAGGCTAGCCGGGAACGCAGGGTTTGGGAAACCTAGGCCAGCGTGCGCGACCGTGCATCGCCAGCTTGACCCTAGCTTGATCAGACAAGGCCACCGGCCCTAAGCTGCGCGCATGGCTGCCAGCCCCGCCCTGATCCGCCGCAGCACCGCCGGGATCGGATTTCTGCTCGCGCTCATGGCGGCCGCGATGTTCCTGAGCGCCGGGACGTTCGCGTGGCCCCAGGCCTGGCTGATGCTGGCGACCTTCGGCCTCGCCAGTCTGGTGATCACGATTGATCTGATCCGCCGCGATCCGGCCCTGCTGGATCGCCGGATGCGGGGCGGACCGGCGGCCGAGGCCGATCCGCGGCAACGGGTCATCCAGGTCCTCACCAGCGGGACCTTCCTGCTGCTTCTGATCGTGCCGGGTTTGGCGCATCGGTGGGGTCAGGCGCCTCTGCCGTGGCCGGCAGTGCTGGCCGCGAACGCCGTGATCCTGGCCGCCCACGCGGGAATCTGGCGGGTGTTCGTGGAGAACAGTTTCGCCGCCGGGGTCATCGAGTTGGCGTCTGGCCAGAAGGTGATCGACACGGGCCCGTACGCCGTCCTGCGCCACCCGATGTACGCCTTTGCCCTGCCGATGGTCGCCGCAATACCGCTGGCGCTGGGCTCGGTCTGGAGTCTGTTGCTGGTGCTCCCGATGACGGCCGCGATCGTCTGGCGGCTGCTGGACGAGGAGCGCCAGCTTCGCGTCGGCCTTCCCGGTTACGCCGGCTACTGCGCGCGGGTGCGCTGGCGGTTGCTCCCCGGCGTGTTCTGAGGCTCAGGCGTCGCCACGCCCAGGCCGCTCCGCTTCCCCCGACACGCTTCCGAGCAGTAGCGCACCTCGTCCCAGACCTTGGCCCACTTCTTCCTCCACGCGAACGGGCGCTGGCAGACCACGCAGGTCTTTGTGGGCAGGTCGGCCTTGGCGATGCGCTTGGCCATCACAGGGTTCCCACGCGCATTGAGGCGAGATGGGCCTGCGCCTGGTCCAGCAGCGCGGCCTGACGCTCGGGCGCCATGCGGTCCCAGTTGGCGTAGACGTAGGGCATGCGCGCGTTGGCGCGGAAGCGCTCGCCGTGGCGCGCCACGAAGTCCCAGTAGAGCGCGTTGAACGGGCAGGCGCGATCGCCGACCGCCACCTTGGGATCGTACGCGCAGCCCTCGCAGTAGGTGCTCATGCGGTGGATGTAGGCCCCGCTGGCGGCATAGGGTTTGGAGGCCAGCCGCCCGCCGTCGGCGTGCAGGGCCATGCCGATGGTGTTGGGCGCCTCGACCCATTCGTAGGCGTCGGCATAGACCGCCAGGTACCACTCGTGGACCGCCTTGGGATCGAGCCCAGCCAGCAGCGCGAAATTGCCGGTGATCATCAGGCGCTGGATGTGGTGCGAATAGGCGTGATCGTAGGTGTCGCCCAGCGCCTCGCGCAGGCAGGCCATCCGGGTCTCGCCGCTCCAATAGAACCAGGGCAGGGGCTCGCGGGCCTCCAGGACGTTCTCGTCCGTGTAGCCGGGCATGGCACGCCAGTAGACGCCGCGGACGAACTCCCGCCAGCCCAGGATCTGGCGCACGAACCCCTCGACGGCGTTGAGCGGGGCGAGGCCGGCGCGGTAGGCCGCCTCGGCCTTGCGGCACACCTCCAGCGGGTAGAGCAGTCCGGCGTTGATGTAGGCCGACAGCAGGGAATGATTGAGGAAGGGCTGGCCGCGCACCATGGCGTCCTGGTGGTCGCCGAAGGCCGGCAGGATGTGCTGGATAAAGTGGTCCAGCTCGCGCAACGCTTGGCGCCGGGTCACCGAGAAGTGGAACGGCTCCAACCGCCCATAACCGTCCGGAAAGCGGCGGCGCACCAGGTCCAGGACCTCGAGGGTGATCGCGTCCTTCGCGAAGCTGAGGCGGGGCGGGGAGGCCAGCCCGGCCTTGGGCGGCTTGCGGTTCTCCGTATCGAGGTTCCAGCGACCGCCGGCCGGCTTGCCGCCCGGCTCCATCAGGATGTCGTGACGCCGGCGCATCTCGCGATAGAAATACTCCAGCCGCAACTCGCGCCGCCCCTCCGCCCAGGTCTCGAACTCGGCGTGCGAGCACAGGAATCGGCTGTCGGGCAGGATCTCCAGCGGCACGGGCAGCGCCAGGGTCAGGGCCTCGAAACTCTCGCGCAGCCTCCACTCGCCGGGCTCGGTGACGACGATGCGCCCTGGCGCCAGCGCGTCGGCGGCGCGCAGAATCTCACCCTCCAGGCTCTGGCTGTTCTCCGGATCCTCGAGCGTAACGTAGCGCACCGCATAGCCGGCCTTCCGCAGCGCCTCCGCGAAGTGGCGCATGGCCGAGAACAGAAAGGCGATCTTCTTGACGTGGTGCCGCACATAGGTCGCCTCCGTCATCACCTCGGCGAGCAGGAAGATGTCGCGGCCCTTGTCGGCCCCGGCGACCACCTCAAGCCGGGTAGACAACTGGTCGCCCAGGATGACGCGCAGTACGGGGCCTTCCAACGGCGTTCGCCTGAGCCTTTCCGCATCAATGATGCGCGGTGCGCTGGCGGAAGGGGTGGGATTCGAACCCA
>JANPKX010000027.1:0-4476 GCA_031426235.1 Alphaproteobacteria bacterium
GATCTGGCGGAAGCGGGCGATGAAGACCGGGCCCGCGGCCATCAGCACGCCCAGGGCGTCGGCGGTCACACGGGTGGGCGAGATCAACTCGCCGCCCATGCAGGGCGCCAGCGCGCTCAGCAGCACCACCCAGGCGGCCACCAAGGGGATGTCGCCGCGGCGGAGGTAGGGCATCAGGGCGTAGGCCAGGGCGGTGCCGAGATAGAACAGCAGGATGCGCGCCACGAAGGGCTCGGCCAGCGGCGTCATCGATAGTCCCAGGACCGCAGCGCCCACCAGCAGGCCCACGGGCACGTACAGCCGTCGCGGCAGGCCCGGGAAGGCGGGCCGGGATGTGGTTAGTCCGATCATCACAAGCCTGACCATAGCTGGCGGCCGTGACCTCATGCTTAAGCCACGTGGTTATGCAGACGTATCCACCTTCGCGTTTAGCGTGTGTTTTCGGGATGAACGCCTAAATCTCGCGGGGCCTTGCGTCTACGGCGGCAACGCGCTTTGAGGCGCACCATGGACAAGCCGTTCTTCGACCTGCGCGCGACGCACAATCCGCATCGCTGGTATATGCCCGTGGAGCCGTCGATCTGCGTGGGCCCACCCGGGAATGTGTTCATGTTCGGCGGCGTCGGCATGGCCTCGGCGGTGGCCGCGCTGGAGCGGACGACTGGCCGCCCGCTGATCTGCGCGACGGCCCAGTACCTGGGCTATGCCCGCCCGCCCAGCGTCGTGGACATCGATGTCTGGACACCTGTCGAGGGCAAATACAACACCCAGGCCAACGCCAAGGTGCACGTGGACGACAAGGAGATCATCTCGGTCAGCGCCGCCCTCGGCGCCCGGCCGAGCGAGCTGGCCGGCCAGTGGGTGCACCGTCCTGACGCCCCGCCACCGGAGGACTGCGACGCTGGGGAGCACTGGCGCGCGGCCGGGGACAGCCTGCACAGCCGGATGGAAGTGCGCATCGCCAAGGGCCGCTACGGCGCCGACCGGGTCGGCAACCCTGAAGCCGACGGGCGCACGCTGCTGTGGGTTCGGCCGCGAGAGGGTCAAGCCATCGACGCCACGATGCTGGCGGTGATGGCCGATTTCGTGCCTCAGGGGATCGGCAACGCCCTGGGCCAGAACGCCGGCGGCAACAGCCTGGATAACACCCTGCGTATCCGCCACATCGTGCCGACCGACTGGGTCCTGTGCGACATCCAGGTCTCAGGCGTCTTCGGCGGCTTCGGCCATGGGGCGATGTCGCTCTACGCCCAGGACGGAGAGCTGATGGCCACGGCCAGCCAATCGCTGATCGTGCGGGTGCGCGAGCGGCCTGAGGATCGCTGAGCTGGCGCCGCGCCTGATCCCGATCAAGACGGCGAGCGATGCGCGCCTGGAGCCCTACCGCGACGTGCGCGAGCGCGACCTCGTCGGACGCGACGGGCTCTTTATCGCCGAGGGGCAGGTGGTGCTGGAAAAGGCCGTAGCGGCGGATCGGTGTGCGGTCGTTTCAGTGCTAGTCGCCGCCCATCGGGCCGCGGCGCTTGCCGACGTGCTGGCGCGTCTGCCGGAGGAGACGCCCGTCTATGCCGCGGCGCAGGCGGCCATGGACGCCGTGGTCGGCTTTCCCATTCATCGCGGCATCCTGGCCCTGGTGCGCAAGCCGGTGCGGGACGTTGCGGACCTGCTGGGGGCGTTACCCGAACGTGCGCTGGTGGTCGCCCTGGTGGGGATATCCAACCACGACAACATGGGCGGGCTGTTCCGCAACGCCGCCGCGTTTGGAGCGTCGGCGATCCTGCTGGACGAGACCTGCTGCGATCCGCTGTACCGCAAGGCCATCCGGGTCAGCGTCGGCGCGGCCCTGACCGTGCCGTTCGCCCGGGCCGGCGCGGCGAACGCGATGCTGGACGCCCTGGGTGGCGCGGGGTTCGAGACGATCGCCCTGACGCCTGCCGGCGTGGCTGAGCTCGGCGACCTGCGCGCTACGGCCCGGACCGCGGTGCTGTTCGGCGCCGAGGGGCCGGGCCTGCCGCCGTCGGTGCTGGCCCGGTGCCGCACGGTGCGGATCGCGATGGCCGGCGGGTTCGATTCTCTGAACGTCGCGGTGACCAGCGGCATCGTGCTGCACCAGATCCGTCAGGGATCGGCCCGCGTCTAGGCGGCCTTGGCGCCGGCGACGATAGTCTCGATCCAGGCGCTGAACGCCGCGCCATAGGCTTTCAGGAAGTCGCGGGTGCTCTCGTTGGCGAGCGCGCCGTCGGGACCCAGGAGCGAGCCCACATTGCCGATGTAGGCTTCCCGCTGCAGCGCCGGCACATTCAGGAAGACCAGGGACTGGCGCAGGTGGTGGTTGGCGCCGAAGCCGCCGGTCGCGCCGACCGAGACGCTGATAACCGCGCCGGGCTTGCCGTTCCATTTGGACTGGCCATAGGGGCGCGAGCCCACGTCGATGGCGTTTTTAATCACGCCCGGCAGGCCGCGGTTGTATTCCGGGGTCACGAACAGCACCGCGTCGGCGGCGGCGATCTCGTCGCGGAACCGCAGCCATTGGGCGGGCGGGTCGCTCTCCAGGTCCTGGTCGAAGTGCGGCAGGTCGCCGATTTCGATGAAGCGGAAGTCGAGACCGGGCGTCACGGCTGCCAGGGCTTCGGCGATCTTTCGGTTGAAGCTGTCCTTGCGAAGCGAGCCGACGAGGACGGCGACGGTGCGGGGGGTGGGCATGAGCGGGCTCCGATCGATTGGGTCTGCCGTCTTAACGGCGCGCCCCGCATATCGGCTGCCTGCCTGCTGTTGATAATCATGCGAATGCTGCGAAGTATCTTTCCGAAATGGAAGGACCGCCATGGACCGTCTCGACGAGATCAAAGCCTTTGTCGCCGTCGCCGACGCGCTGAGCTTCACCCACGGCGCGCGAAAGCTGGGCGTGTCGGGCGCTCAGATCTCCAAGATGGTGGCGCGGTTGGAGAATCGGCTGGGCCAGAGATTGCTGAACCGGACCACGCGCGACGTCTCCATGACCGACACGGGCCAAGCCTACCTGGAGCGGGCGCGGGAGCTGTTGTCAAACTTCGAGGCGCTGGAGACCTCGGTCAAGGACCAGAGCGGCCCCAGCGGCCTCCTGAAGGTCTCAGCGCCGGTCTCATTCGGGAAGGGACAGTTGACCCCGGCCCTGCTGGCCTTCGCCGGGGGCTGCCAGAATGTCGCGCTGGATGTCACCTTTGCCGACCGGATGGTGAACCTGGTGGAGGAGGGCTTCGATGTGGCGATCCGCATCGGTCACCTCACGGACTCGTCCCTGGTCGCCCGGCGCCTTGCGGCCGTACAGATGGTGACCTGCGCGGCGCCGGCCTATGTCGCCGCGCACGGGGCGCCGGATACGGTCGATGACCTGGCGCGGCACGAGGCGATCCTCGACACCAACCTGCGCGACGCGACCCTGTGGCGGTTTGGCCGGCCGGGCGCCATGGCGGAGGTGCGCGTCCACGGGCGGCTGCGGTTCAACGGCGCGGAAGCCTGCGTGGCGGCGGCTGTCGCCGGCTTCGGGGTCGTTCGTACCCCCGCCTTCGCCGCGGCCGACGACCTGCGGGCCGGGCGGCTGGTTCCGCTCTTGCCCAACGTCGAGCCAGAGTTGATCCATGTTCACGCCGTCTATCCCCACGCGCGGCACCTGGCCGCGAAGGTGCGCGCCTTCGTGGATTTCCTGGTCGCCCGCTATGCCGGGGAGCCGGAGTGGCGGCAGGCTGGGGTTGAGCCTTCAGGCGAAGGCCAGCCAGCGGCCCGCGGCGGCGGTCATGACCCAGACGAGCATCGCAGCCGCGGCCATCAGCTTGACGAACGGCCCGCCGTTGGCGCCCCGACCTGATGTGACGCTCTGGACAATCAGGGCGGCCACGATCCAGGCCGCGAAGCCCCAGGCGAAGGCCTTGTTGGACGGGTCGAGGTTCGCGTAGTCGTCGGCCTTGAACACCACGTGGGTCATGACCTGCTGTGCGAGGATCAGCAGCGCCAGGCCAGTCAGGTAGACGACGCGGATCACGCCTCGCGTCGCCAGGGCCGCGATCAGGGCGCCGGCCATGATCACGTGCCATAGGCCGGGGTTGGCCAGCTTGGCCTGCAGGAACACCCAGACGGCAAGCGCGAAGACCGCCAGCCCGACCACGGCCATGCCGCGCGACACCGGCCCCAGCACGCCGTCGTTGCGGGTCCCGGGCAGGGTCACGCTGAGCGTGAGGATGACCGCCGCGACGAGGCCGATCATCTTGGCTGTGAACGCTTCGGACGTGTAGAGGCGCTCGGCGTTGGCGGAGCCGATCAGGAGGCCGGTGACGACCATGCCGATCATCCCGACCAGCACCCAGCCGCGCAGGTTTCGGTGCAGTTCCGACGGCGGCTCGTCGGTCAGGCCGACGCCCACCAGCCGTAGGTTCAGGAGAATCGAGGAGCCCCCGAGCACCACGAGCGAGAGCAGGTGGCCGACCTCGAACTGGGCGAAGT
>JANPKX010000028.1:0-3031 GCA_031426235.1 Alphaproteobacteria bacterium
TCAGGCTGTTCAGCGGTGGTGACAGGGGGTGCCTCGGGGCTGGGCGAAGCGACGGCGCGGGCGCTGGCTGCCGAAGGCGTCAAGGTGGCGATCTTCGACATGAACGAGGCCAAGGGCGAAGCGGTTGCCGGCGATGTGGGCGGCGTGTTCTGCAAATGCAACGTCACGTCCGAGGAAGACGTCGACGCGGCCTTCGCCAAGGCCCGAGCCGCGCATGGCCAGGAGCGGATCCTGGTGAACTGCGCGGGCACCGGTAACGCCTTCAAGACCGCCAGCCGCGACAAGCAGACCGGCGAGACCAAGCACTTCCCGCTGGATGCGTTCAACTGGATCATCCAGATCAACCTGGTCGGCACCTTCCGCTGCATCGCCAAGTCGGCGAAGGGCATGCTGGACCTGGAGCCGATCTACGGCGAGCGGGGCGCTATCGTCAACACCGCCTCGGTGGCGGCGGAGGACGGCCAGATCGGCCAGGCGGCCTATTCGGCGTCCAAGGGCGGCGTCGTCGGCATGACCTTGCCGATCGCCCGCGACCTGGCCGGCGACGGCATCCGGGTGAACTGCATCCTGCCCGGGATCTTCGAGACCCCGCTGATGGCCGGCGCCCCGCCGCAGGTGAAGGACGCGCTGTCCGCCTCCGTGCCGTTCCCCAAGCGTCTCGGCCAGGCGCCGGAATACGCGCAACTGGCGCTGACCATGATCACCAACGGCTATTTCAATGGCGAAGATGTCCGCCTAGACGGCGCGATCCGGATGGCCCCGCGGTAAGAGCCGCATGCCCCGGGGTCACGGCGGGGCCCAGGTCGACGCCGAGGTTCATCTCAACTGACGCTCGACAGCGGCAGCCTTCGCTGAGAGTGATGGGGGACATGACGAAACGTCCCACGCTCCGTAACGCTGCCGCTCTCAGCCTGTTCGCGCTCGCCCTGGCGGCCTGCCAGGGCGCAGCCCAGAGGGTGGCTTGTCCCGCCGGCAAGGTCTGCCTGGAATACGGCAACAATTCCGAGCCGCAGACGCTGGATCCCCAGAAGGCCCACCTTCTGGACGAGTCAGCGATCATCAGCGACCTGATCATGGGCCTGACGACCGACGCGCCGGATGCGACGCCGGCGCCGGGCGCCGCCACCCATTGGGAGGCCAGCGCTGACGGCCTCACCTGGACCTTCCATCTGCGCCCCTCGAAGTGGTCGGACGGGCGGCCCGTCACGGCGGACGACTTCGTCTTCGGCATCGGGCGGACGCTCGATCCCAAGACCGCCTCGATCTACGCCTACCTGCTCTATGTGGTGAAGAACGGCCAGCCCGTGAACGAGGGCAAGCTGCCGCTGTCGGCCCTGGGCGTGCGCGCCGTCGATCCGATGACGGTGGAGATCACCCTGGAGCATCCCGCGCCGTACCTGCCGCAACTGACCAAGCACCAGAGCTTCTTCCCCGCGCCCCGGCATGTGGTTGAAAAGTACGGCGACGCCTGGGTCCGGCCGGGGAATTACGTCTCCAACGGCCCGTTTCGGCTGGTCTCATGGAAACTTGGCGACAAGATCACCGTCGAGAAGAACCCCTATTTCTACGACGCAGCGAATGTCTGCCTCGACCGCATTAACTACTATCCGACCCCGGACGCGATCAGCGCCGAGCGGCGGGTGGCGCGCGGCGAGCTCGATATCAACACCCGCTTCCAGTCCAACCGCTATGAGCGGCTGAAGAGCACGATGCCCGGCGTTCCGCGCACGGATGTCGCGCTGGCCACGGCCTACATGTCGCTCAATACCCGCGAGGTGGCGGCCTTCCGCGACATCCGCGTACGCCGCGCCCTGTCGATGGCCATCGACCGTGACTTCATCACCGCCAAGCTGTTGAGGGCAGGACAGCAGCCGGCCTATTCGTTCGTGCCGGGCGTGACGGCCAACTACGTCAAGGACGGCCCGCGGTTGCGCTGGGCGAACCTGACCTTCGAGCAACGCCAAGCGGAGGCCAAGCGCCTGCTGGCGGCGGCGGGTTACACCGCAGAGCGGCCGCTGAAGCTGACCATCCTGGCGGCCAACAACACCGACACCCTGTTGCTGATGGAAGCGGTGCAGGCCGACTGGCGGTCGGTCGGGGTCGAGGTGAAGCTGGAGCAGAACGAGTCCGGCGTGGCCTTCGCGGCCTACCGCAACCGCGCCTTCGATGTCGGCTCGATGAGCTGGTACGGCGACTTTAACGACCCGGTGACCTTCCTGGGCCTGATGAAGTCCGACACCGGCGCGCAGAACTACGGCGACTACAAGAACGCGGCCTACGACGCGCTGCTGGCTCAGGCCGACAACGAACCCGATGTCGACAAACGCGCCCGGATCCTGGCGCAGGCCGAGCAGCGACTGCTGGACGACGAGGGCGTGATGCCGATCTACTTCGTCGTGAACCGCAGTCTCGTCCGACCCCAAGTCACCGGCTGGGTCAGCAACGCGCCCAACTTCCACCGCACCCGCTACATGTGCCTCAAGTCGTAGTCGCGCGCCGCTTGCGGCCGGACGCGGCCTCCGCGGCCAGTTCGCGCAGCGCGGCGTTGGCGATGGTCAGCTTGGCGAAGCTCCACCCTCCGCCGCTGGTCTCGATTTCCTCGACCGTCCGGCCGGCGGCGCGGGCCAGGTTCGGCCGCAGCGCCGCCCACACCGCGACCGCGTCCTTGGCGCTGGCCTCGGAGGCGCCTGCCTCGGCGCCCCCGGCGAACGCCATGATGGCGCGGGTCAGTTGGGCCTGCTCGACCAGCAGATCCTCGATCAGGCGGCGAAGGGCGGTGCGCTCGAAGATGTCGCCGGCGCGGAACTCACCCGCCGCAGCCCGCAGGCGATCGAACGCGAAGGCGGTGTCGGCGGCATAGTAGAGCCGGGCCACATGCGCCAGCGGCCAGCTCGAAGCCTCAGCCAGGTCGACCAGGTCGGCCGCATTGGTCAGCGGCCCGAGCACGGCCACGGCCTCGGCGCTGGCGCGAGGCGCGCCGGCCTCGGTCAACCGCGCGATCTGCCGATCCACCCCCTGGCGTTCGGCCGGG
>JANPKX010000029.1:0-4844 GCA_031426235.1 Alphaproteobacteria bacterium
GGAGAACTCCTGCAGCTGAACCGGGGCTCGATCGCGGAGTTGATGCGTCCGCCCTCATTGGTGCGGCTGGACAACTATGGTTCCTACCTGCAGTTCTCCGCCCTCGCGGCGCCCACGTTCGAATCTCGTTCCGGCGAGCTACCTTCGCGGCCCCGAAGTCTGCGGGTGGACTTCGTCGTCGGCCGCAACTGGCTGATCACCATTCACGATCAGGAAGTCGGCTACCTGCGGGCCTTCCGCGGCCAGGACAAGGCCGACACCGAGACTGGCGCTTTGAGCGCGGGAGCGCTCGCAGCGTCCCTGCTAGATTGGCACCTCGAGGGCTTCTTCACCGAGGTTTCGCACATCGAAGCCACGGTCGACGAGTTGGACGAGCGCATCTTGGGCGCGCCATCCGACGCGGGGCTGCTCGAAACCATCCTTTCGCTTCGGCGACGGACTTCCGCGCTGCGACGAACGCTCATGGCCCAGCGATCGATCTTCTATGGCCTAGGTCGGCCGGACCTGAGCCGGATAGTCGACGGCGAAGGGACTGGCGCGTTCGCTTCCCTCGCAAACCGCTTCGAGCGTGCCGTGGACGAGATCGAACATACGCGCGACCTAAGCGTGGGTAGCTTTGAACTCTTCACCTCTCGCTCGGCCCAGCAGACCAACGACCTGGACAAGGCGCTGACCTTCTTCACGGTGATCATTGGCACCACAGCGGCCGTGGCGGGTCTGTTCGGCATGAACTTCAACCCGCCATTCTTCCAGAGCGGATCGATCGGGTTCTTCGCTGTGACGCTGGGTCTGTTCGTTGTCGGGCTTGCCGCGTGGATTGTCGGCAAGCGCCAGCGTTGGATTTGAAGAGGCCGAACCTTATCGGGCCAGTGAGCAGAACTGGCGTTTGCTGTGGATGCCCGAGTTCGGCACAGCGTCGGAACCGTCACCGCTTCTTGCCGCCGCGAACCTGCCCGCGTTGCAGGATTGCTCATGGGCGATGAAGGACTTCATCGACCTGACCGGAGCCTCAGGCGCCCAGGCCGGCTGAGGCGAAGGCGGCCAGCAGGACGAGGGCCAGCAGGAAAGTCGGGACGAATTGGTCGAGGGCGCGTTCGAAGCGGATGAAGGTCATGGGGCACACCGTGGGGTCTTCTTGGGGAACCCCGGGGGAGCGGGGCTGTCCGTCTGGACAATCCCTGTGTATCCAAATCTAAGCACTGCGTAGATCAATAATTTCTTACATGAGATATGCGTTTTTGCATCATCGGGTTTGGGCGCTCCCAGAGCTAGGGGGATAGAATCTGACGCTTGGCCACGCGGCCATGGGCCAGCAAGACCGTGGATTGCAATTGCCGCATGGCCAGGATCGGACATTCCCAACGGCCCTGATATGTCAGCTTCGACTGGCGTCGCGCACGGCTAGCTGTGGCGCCGGCATAGGGGGCATCAGGGCCTGGATGGCGAGGCCGACGCCGAGCAGGCTGCGGTCAGCCCCCGTCGGCCCATCCAGTTCCAGCCCCACCGGCAGGCGCGTGTTGTGCGTCAGTCCGGCCGGCAGAATGAGCCCGGGCAGGCCGACGGTGCTGCCGGGGCTGATGTTCCGCGCGATGGCGGTCTGGAAGGGGATCGCAGTCCCGCGGATCACGACAGTCTGGTCCTCGCCGATTAGCGTGGCCGGCGTCATTGTCGCCGGAAACAACATCGCCGCAACGCCATGCTGCGCGAAGTGGTTGGCGAACAGCCGCTGCATTGCCGGGCGGTGCAAATCGCGGGCGTCTGCATAGGCGGTCTCCGACACCGCGAACGGCGCCCCGGGCAGCACAAACCGCTCGAATACCGCTTTAACGTCCGGGCTGACGGCGTCCATCATCGCTTCGAAGCTCACCGGCGCACCCGAGGCCCGCAGATAGGTCGCCAGCGACGCCGCAGCGTCGTGGATCTGGACCGGACCGGTGACCCGAGCGACCAGCTCCGCAAGACCGGGGATCTCCGCCTCAACCAGCACGACGCCGGCCGCGCGCAGGCGCGCTATCACCGCGTCGATCTGGTGTTCGACGTCGGGGTCGAGGCCCTCGAAATAGTAGCCGCGGGCGATACCCAGCCGCAGACCGCGCAGTTCGGCTGGCGCCACTGGCCGCTGATCGCCGGTCATCACGGCGTCGAACAGCAGGAGATCCTCGACCGTGCGCGCGTGCGGACCGATCTGGTCGAAGAGCGGCGTGATCGGCGCCGTGCCGTCGGTGGGGTAGCGCCCCGTGGTGGGCCGAAACCCGCAAACGCCGCAAAGGGCCGCGGGCACGCGGATCGAACCTTGCGTGTCTTCAGCCACGCCAAGAGGCGCCATCCGGGCCGCCACTGCCGCAGCGGTCCCGCCGCTGCTGCCTCCGGGTATGCGTCGCCTATCGTAGGGATTGCGTACGGCGCCGAAGGCCCGGTTATTGCTCGTCCAGCCGAACGACAGTTCGTGCAGATTGGTCTTGCCCAGCACGCTGGCGCCCGCCGCCCGCAGCCGCGACACAGCGGTGGCGTCCGCAGCCGGATGAAAATCGGCCAGCGCCCGCGTCCCGGCCGTGGTGCGCAAGTCTCGGGTGTTGACACTATCCTTGATCGGGATCGGCAGGCCGTGCAGTGGACCCAGCGTTCCGCCGGCGGCGCGCAGGCGGTCGGCCGTCCGGGCTGCTTCGCGCACCTGGTTCGGCTCCAGGGTAATGAAGGCATTGAGGTCCGTGCCCGCTGCGCATTGCGCCAGCAGGGCCTCGGCGTAGGCCTCGGCGGAGAAGTCGCCCGCACGCATGGCGGCGACGGCGGCGACGGCTGAGAGTTCAATCATGTCATGTCCAGTTCTGGCCCGGGACCCTGGCGCCGGTCCAGCAGCACAGAGACCCGGCCGCCCGGCGAACGCCAGCGCCGGAAGGGCCAGGCCAATGTCTCGGCGATTCATCGGCGGCTCCACTGCACGCGAACGCTGCCGAAATCTCGGCGGAAGCACAAGCCAACCCGCTGAAACCCGGCGTTTGACCTTCGCGCCGGTAAGCGGACCTCACCAACGGTCGGGATGGGGGGTTTGCAGCCATGCGCCCCGTGCCGCAAAGCAGACCTCTCGGGTGTCGTCGCGGATAGGGGCCCATGGAAATCTAAGTTGCTAGGATATCGTGTTGCCTTTGCAATCCACCGAAAACAGGCGGGTGTCGGCGTAAGTCACGACGGGTGGATGCCCGCCACCTCACTGCTTGCGTTCGGACGACCAGGGAAAATTTATGTATTGGTCGCGGCTATCGAAGCAGATGTTCCCATACATCCTCAAATACGCTTTGCGGCGCGCTGCGTCGGCATAGACGACCGTAGGGTCAGCGACGTCCCGCTCATATTGCCCGATGTTGGCAGCGGTCAGAGCTTTTGGAAGAATGTCTATCGCCTGAGGGACGGTCTTCCCATCCAGCCAGTCGGAAGCGAAGCGCCCCATCGCATAACCGAAGATGGGGGATGCCAAGCTGATGCTGGCCTTGTAGGGACTACCCGCCTTCCTTAGCTCCGCAACAGCCTCACGCTCTCCGTCGATGCCCCCAAGAAACTGTGTTGCTCGCGCCTTGCGTGCTTCGCGCAATGCGTCCAGCGCACCAAGAACTACAGTATCGGCGCCCAGGACCACGTCTATATTCGGCTGCGCAAGTAGGACCATCTTCATGGTGCGATATCCGCCTGCCTTGTCTACGGTGGCGGGCGAAATGTCGGCCACTATGGTCACCCCCGGCATCTGCCGCAACGTATCGCGCATCGCGGTGAAGCGAGGCGCTAGGAACTGCAAATTGTCGTGGGTCAGCAACACCACCTTGGCCTTGCCGCCAAGACGGGTGCGGATATGCGCCGCTGCAGCATCCGCCAGCACCTTGCCCGTTAGATACTGCGGCGCGTTCAAGATCGTGTTGGCAGGTGGCGGCACGATCGCCCCGACATAGGCCCCACTCCCGATCACCCTTTTGAGGCTCGGGCTCAGCGATGGCGGATCGATGGGAGCTACAACGATTGAACCGGTCTTGTTGGCATGCAGGCCATTGATCTGCTTCACCATCAGGGCCGCATCATTGTCGGAACGCAATACGCGGTACGCTAGCCCGCGCTCTGCAGCGGCTAGCGCCAACCCCCGTCCAATACCCTTGACGAATTCGCGATCATTATCCTGAACGAATACTAGTTCCCTTCGCAGGCCCCTGGGCTTGCTACAGGCTTGCTTGGCCGCATCAAAGGCCGGGAGGACGACTGGCCTGGTCAGGCCATTGCCTTGCGCGTTCGCGTCCAATGGTAAGGCGATGGCAAGAAGCGACGCCAGCGCGCCGCGAGCCAAACGCCCGATGAGCTTGACCCTGCATGACGGCATCGGACCTGATGGAACGAGAAGTCTCACGGCGTCTGCGCGGTTGAAAATACCAGCCGGGCTGCTGTCCCCGGTGTCCGACTCGCATACTCGACATTCGTCTTCAGCGCGGCAGCCATCGCAGCGATAATTTTCGAGCCAAGGCCTGTCCCACCCGGATGCACGGTGGCGCCCAGCCCAATGCCGTCATCCTGCACGACAAGCTCGGCCCGACCCTCCGGAAGCTTTCGCAACACGACGTGGATATCGCCCGATTGGCCGACTGGATAGGCGTACTTGAAGGCGTTAGTCACCAACTCCGTAGCGACTACCCCGAGACTGATGCTCTCGTCTGTAGGCAGGATAACCGGGTCGAGCGTGCTCGTAAGCCGGGCCGTATGGCCGTCTTTACGCATGGCCACACCAAGATTGTCCAGCATCACCCCCAGATACTCGTCCAATGCCACCGACGTTACGTCGCCCGAGGTGTAGAGGCTCTTGTGAATCTGCG